>CAKZUU010000258.1 GCA_937922175.1 uncultured Gemmataceae bacterium | reverse complement strand
GCAGAGAAACTCGCTGACGTCGCGGACGATCGCGGCGAACCGGAGCGCGGCCTCCGCGTCAGCCGTCATGTGCAAAAGGTGACCATAGTCCTTGAGCATCGCGCCGCAGCCGGCCGCATTGACGACGATCGCGTCGAGGGGACCCTCGTCGCCTCCGACAGCGCCAAAGGCTTCGAGGTTCCGGCGCGCCAATCCTTGTGCCGGCTCCTCCTCTCCTAGATGATAATGCAACGCTCCGCAACATACTTGTTTTCGAGGAATGACCACCTCGCAGCCATTTCTTTGAAGCACTCGGATCGTGTTCAGGTTGGTCTGCGGATATACAGCGTCGGCGACGCAACCGAGAAACATCGCGACTCTCGCCCGGCGTGGTCCCTCGGAGGGCATAACTCGAGGCAATTTCCCGTAATGCTTCGTCAATCGGGGCAACATCTCGTGCAGCCGACGAAGCGACGAAGGAACAAGCCGTAAACCTCCAAGACGCTCCAGCCAACGATCCAGCCCTCGACGCTGCATCCACGCCACAGGTCCCAGCAACCAGCGATTCCGCCGGCGGTACGGGAAAATCTTTCGCAGGACCAATTTTTGCAGCCACGACAGACGCTCAACCTGTTGGCCAGTGCGAGTCAGATGAACTCGGAACGGTTCGATCAATTTGCCGTATTGCACTCCCGAAGGGCAGGCCGTCTCACACGCACGGCAATTCAGACAGAGATCCAAGTGCGATTTAACCACTTCGTCGAGCTCGATCTGGCCGCTCATCACGCCGCGCATGAGGTAGATCCGGCCACGCGGACTGTCGGCCTCCAGTCCGGTCTCGAGATAAGTCGGGCAAGCCGACGTGCACAGGCCGCAATGGACGCAATCCAACAGCAGTTCTTCGTCGATCTCGGGTCGAGACGACAGAACCGGCAACGAGGTGCGCGGAGGCTCCTTGGTCGTGCTCATGCCGTTTGTTGTATTGTTCCTGCCTCCGGACAAGGGGACGAACCGGGTACGTCCGAGTCCGTCGTGCCGGTCTCACGATCCGATGAACCGACCAGGATTGAATCGATCGTGCGGATCGACCTGACGTTTGATTGCCCGCATGAGTCGCCCGTCGGGCCGGTCCGGACCATAAAGATCGAGTTTCGCCTTCCATGCCGAAGGGCATCGCCAGACGATGACGCTCCCCTGCGAATCTTCCGCGGCTCGGCGCAGTCTCGTCAGTTCGTCGATCGCTTGCTCCAAGGGCATATCCCCCGCGGCGCGGCCCCAGACGATCCCACTCAGGGCGTGCGACTGCCATACAAAGCCACGCTCGCTCAAGTCCTGGACGAAACCCGCCACCGCCGATGATCGCAAGCTCGCCTTCCACGACCAGACGGCTGAAGCGTGGATCGACTCTGTCATCATCTGGACCCTGTCGTCGGCGGCGTCGCCATGGATCACCTGCATGGCTGTGCCGGGGAACTCATGCTGAATCTGGTCGATCTGCCAAGCGACGGCCGATGCGTTCTCCTCGAATCCGACGGTGAGGCGACATTGATCGGCTTCTCCCTGGACCTCGACGTAGACCGGTCGGGTCGCCGTCGCATGCAAGCGGTTGAGCACCTCGGCGAGTGCGCCTCGCGGGCAGCTGAAACTCGCACAGGCATGAGTCTCGGGCAAAGGCCGCAACTTCAACGTCACTTGAGTGATGATGCCCAAGCTCCCGAAGGCGCCGGTGTGTAGTTTGCACAGGTCGTATCCTGCGACGTTCTTGACCACCCGACCACCGCCTTGCACTTCGTGCCCATGATCGTCGATGAACCGCAGCCCGATGACATAGTCCCGCAAGGTGCCGAAGCCGAATCGTCGTGGTCCACTGAGATGGGCAGCGATTGAGCCGCCGATGGTCGCGCGCCGAGCAAACGGGATGTCAATGGGCAAACGCTGCCGTTCTGCCGACAAGATCTGCCGAAGCCGGTCGACCGTCATACCGGCTTGCACCGTGATGGTCATATCCCGAGCAGGGTATTCCACGACCTCGTTCATTGCCGTCAGATCGACGCCGATTCCGGAGCGAGAGGGCGGACGGCCCACGTGCATCATGGTGCCTCCGCCGATCGGAAAGAGTCCAAAGTTGTCCCCGGCAGCGGATCGAACGATCTCCGAAAGTTCCGCCGTGGAACCGGGTCGGACGATCTGGCGAATTGACGAGAGATCCTCCATTGCCATCCCCGAGGGGTGCCTCAAGGCTGCGTGATCCGAAGCGTTTGATTCGCCTTCAACTCGGTCAGCACCAGGGGAGGACCCGCCTCGCGTCCCGGCCAACGAATGGTGACGCGATCGACAATCGAGGCGGTCCCCAAGCCAAAGGTCAAGGTCAATTCGCATTGGCTCAAGTAGCCTCGGCCGCTCGTCACCACCTGGGTTTGCGTCCGACCTCCTGCCTCCAGAGTGACCGTTGCTCCGATGGCACTCCGGTTGGACCGTTTGCCATCGCCTTCCAACGTCAACCGAAGCCAATGATGATTTAACTGCTGGTCGTTGCGGAGCAAGCGAACTGGTCCGCCGTTGTTCGCCAAGACGATGTCCAAATCGCCATCGCCGTCAATGTCGGCGTAGGCGCTGCCGCGACCGACCAGAGGAACGAACAGGTCGGGACCGGCAGAATCTGCCGTGACAGGCTCGAAGCAGCCCGAACGACGACCCGTGTTCCAGAACAGTTGAGGCGACTGAGCATATTTTTGTCCGGCTTGGACTTTTTCGATTTCCGGTTCGAGGTGGCCGTTATTGGTTAAAATGTCGGGCCGACCATCGAGATCGTAATCGAAGAAAAAGGTGCCGAACTTGAGTGGTCCCAGCGTCGGACCGGAGATTCCGACCGCAACGGCCAAATCGGCGAAACGCAACCGTTTCGGTCGATCCTGACAGAAGAACGTCGTCGGTTCGTTGGCAAAATTGGCGATCTGAATGGCACGAAGGCCGGGGAGGAATTCGGCCCAATCGATCCCCATGCCGCCCCGCGCGTTTCCCTCGGCCAAGGCCAGCCCCGCGGCGCTTCCCTTCTCGTGGAAGCGTCGGCCCCCATCCGGATCCGGCACGTTGTGGAAGAAGAAATTTCGTACCGTGTCGTTGGCCACGACGATGTCGGGCCAACCATCTTCATCCGGGTCACAGACGATGACGCCCAACGCCTTGGCGGCTGGTCGGATTCGCGCGTCGGAGCCGATCCCCTCACGATCGAAGACATGAATTCCGGCCCGCTCGGACACATCCTCGAAGCGCGTGCCGTTCAGATTGCGATACAGCAAGCAATGAGTTCCAACGAATTGTTGCGGTCGGCCATAACCGCGGGTCGTCCCATCGAGGGTGAATTTATTGTCCAGGTCCGCTTTGGGCGACCAGGTCAGGTACTGACAAACGAACAAATCCAGCAAGCCATCCCCGTCGTAATCGAGGAAGGTCGCGGAACTGGGCCAAGGAATCGGTTTATCGAGGTTGTAGAACGCCTCTCGGCTAAGATCGGGCCAATAGCCGCCCCCGCTGACACCCGCCATCGCCGTGATGTCCACGAACCGTTGGCCTCCCTCGTTCCGGAACAACTTGCTGCCTCCGATGGCGCTGATGAAAATGTCGATCCAGCCGTCGTTGTCGACATCCCCGCAACAGACACCTTGCCCATAGAGAGGGACGTTCAATCCGACCCGCTCGGTCACATCCTCGAACGTACCATCGCCTTTGTTTCGATACAGCGCCATCGTGGGCACTGGTTCGTTGCCCCCCGGCCAAGGTCGGCTGTTCACGAGAAGCAAATCCGGATGGCCATCGTTGTCGAAATCGAGGAACGCACAACCGGATCCCATGGTTTCCGGCAGGAGTTTGCGCCCGTCGGCACCATTCTCATGGATGAAGTGGACGCCCGACGCCGCACTGATTTCCTTAAAGATCACTCGGGGCACCCTGATCGTTTCCCGTTTCGCGATTGGTGCCACCTCCGGAGGTTTCACCGGCTCGTCGGGATTCGGACGGACGATGTAGTAGAGGACGCCGGCGGCCACCACAACGATGGCGATGGCCGCGACGATTTTGACGCGAAGCATGTTCATCTGTCAATCTTCTCGAAAAAGGTTGATCTCTCCGATCGATCGCGCCGGAAGTCAATGTCGGTGCGATCGAGCCGTGCCCAGTGAAAACTACTTTCCCCCCTCGGGAGTCGCCGTCATTCCTCGGTTGAGCATCGCCTGGATCTGCTCGGAGGTGGTGGGGTAAATCACGATGGCTTCGGCCGCATGATTCGCGGCGGCATGACTCCGGCGATACACGGTCAAGGCAAAAGAGCGAGCGTTGTCGTCGATTTTGTAGATCGCGTTAGAGGCGTTGTGTAACGCAGCGAGGATCTGCGCCAGACCTTGCCGGACCACGGGGTCGCTTTCGGACCGGAATGCCTCACGCGCCTTGGGGATGACGAGCCGGATGGTTCGCAATTTGGGCGCTAACTTCGGCGGGCTGCCATAGTCGGAGAGCGGCTGCTCCAAAAACACGGGCAGATCGCGTAACAATCGGCTGACCGCCTCTCGCCGTCGGCCTGGCTCGGCCAACCCCGAAGCCGACTGTTCGATCTCCTCGGCCCGGGCCATCGGCTCGCCTCGGGCGACAAAGTCCTCCGGAAGATCACGGCTCAACCGATCATAGCATTGGAACAGACCAAAGTGGGTCTCCACTTCCTCGCTGTCGATCGCCAGCACCTTCTCGTAAACATCGACCGCGCGGAGAAGATACTTCTCCTCCTCGCTTCGATTTTCGATTTCCAACTGGCTACGTTTGAACAGGGTGCGCCCCAGTTGTCCGAGGACAACATAATCCCGGCGGAAATCGAACCCGCGATCCTTGGGCTGATTGGCGGGATCGAGGATGGTTTCCAACAGCTCAACGGCCTGATCGAGTTGCTGTTTCTGCGTGACATTCTGCGACGCGACCAAGGCTTTGAACCAGGTGACGGTCCACCACGGAGCTCCGGCCTTGGCGGCCTCGTTGAGCATGTCGGCCGCTTCGTCCAGTCGGCCGGTGTCGTCGATCAGCACTCGGGCCGCGTTCAGGTAGCCGTGGGCCATCGCCTCCTTGTCGCCGCTGGCGATCAACTGGCGGAACGCCTCCAGGGCCTGTTTCATTTCGCCCCGCTTCAGGCTCAAGCCCGTGGGCGCCGCTCCGCCTTCAATGAAACAGCCGATCCCGTAATCGTTCCATCGTTGCCAGGCAGGTTGGATCGGTGACTGTTGAGGCGGAACGGCCGCGGCGATTCCCTCGACCGGCAAAGTAACGCGATCCTCGCAGATATCGACGACAGGCAACGGCGGCACCGGTCGATCGCCCTGCACCAGCTTCATGTACTCCTGATCGAATTTGCGATAACGCAAGCGGACACGCAAGTCGATCGGGGCGGTCACATCCTTCGGAACATCCAAACGATAATGGACAACAGCGGCAGCCCCTGGGGGGATCTGCTTGTCGTACAGCGGAACGAAAATGTCCTGCGCGTTACGCCGATTGATCCGGTTCCCCTTGCGGTCGAGCATCAAGACATTGACGAAATGGGCCCAACGATCGACCTCGCCGGTGTCCCCCGGGCCGGACATCGCGCCGTTGCGTCCGATGACCCGGTCGCCGCTTCGGGCCTCGAAATCGACCCAGATTTCGTTGGAATCAACCGTTCCCTGCGAGAACGGGTGGCCGAGATTCAGCGTCCGGATGACGACCTCGACCAGGTAGGAATGCCCGGGCTTTAACGGCGGCAGTTCCGGTCGAAGCACCGTCAACTTCCCGTCGATGCTTCCGCCCTCTTTGATGCCGAAAAGGTCAATCCGCAGTTTGCGGTCTTTACCGTTCGGGTCGGTCCCCCGCAGAAAGTCTGCGGTCTCCTTGATCGCGGCTTCAAGCCCGGAGCGGTTCGACGCATATCGCGGATCGGCCAAGAGCAGGGCAAACAGGCCCGTGTTGGCTGCCGGGAAGCGGTGATTGTGAACTTGCAATTGGCCATTGCCCAGGAAGTCGCGTGCCCCGAAATCGTTCGAGGGTTTCGGTTCCATGTGGCAGGCGGCGCAATTCTCCTTCGCTTGGGCCGGGTAATAAAACGATCGCACCCCCACTCCCGAAGCCCCCGAGAGCAAATAGGTATCGTAATGGTTCTGTCCCCGCAGGAACTCCTTGTAATGATTCAGTTCCACGGGCAACGATACCTTATGACAGGTGGAGCAGAATTCGGCTGTTTTGTGGAACGGTTTCAAGAAAGTCTTCTTGTGAAAACTCGGCTCCGCCTTGATGACCTGATTGTTGATCCACTGCAAAAAGCGGTTCTCGCTGAAGGTGAAGGGATAATGCTGCGGCTCCTCGATGGTGTAGGCGGCGTTGCCGATCGTGCTGTTGACATGGGTAATGGCATGGCACACCACGCAGGTGACCCCGGCACTTGAGACCGGCGAGTCGACCGGATGTCGCCTCCCCGAAATCACCTCCTCCACTTCTAAATACCTCGCCAAACGAAGTTGGTCGCGGGAGCTGTCGGGATCGAATTTGGGGTCCGACCGCGGATCCTCGAAGACACCGGCAAATAACGGGACCGGATCATGACAACCCGCGCACCAACGCGAGGCTTTTACGTGGCCATCACGCTCCCGCCCCACTTGCCGCGTCTCGCGCACGCTGAACAGATACGCCGGGTTCGAAAACGAACTGAACTTGTGCGCCGAATGGAGATGATCGTTGTAAATGTCTTGATGGCACTTCATGCAGTATTTGTCCATCATCAGAGCCTCGGCCGGGATGAAGCTGCCATCGGCCGTCAGGGCCTCGGATGGTCGGAAATACAATTGCCCCTCCACCGATCCGACCTTGCCCCATTGACGCGGATCCATGCCATGAAGCACCAACATCGCCAGGCAGAACGCACCGACGGCTCCTCCCCAGGCGATACCCCAACGCCATTTGATGTCGGGACCTGCCCGTCGATGCATGATGTAAAGCACGACGGCCAGAATCGGCAGGAGGATATGGAGCCACAACACGATCGAGTGTTCCGGTGTCTCGGTGCGGAGTTGCGGTAATCCATCGACCCGAATCAGAGCCAATCCCGTCAAACAAACCACAACCCCCACCAGGAACAGGGCGATGCCGAGTCGGACGGCACTCTTGTTTGGACGGCGTGAGGCCGTCCGCCAGTGCCATGAACCGAACACTAAAAACGGAAGGAGGGCGATCAATCCCACACCCACATGCAAGATCAACATCCAGTATTTGAACGGCGTGGTATAAGTCCGGCCCGAGAGAGCGTCGAGCCATCGAATGCTAAACAAATACGCCCCGGTGGCACCCAGCAGGGCAACGCTGGCGAAGATGAACGCCAAGATCAGTTTCAAGCGGGGTCCAACGGCCGGGACATAGGGCCGACCCCATGCATCGCGAATATCGTGCGACATGAATTTCTCAACCTATGACGTGGCGCATCCAAAGCGGACCCGTGCCGACGGCGAAGATGGTCGCCACCTTCCGACCGCCGAACCCGACGACGACGACTTCTCGACGAGACGGATTCTCTCGTCACCACGATTCGTCGAGGCGAGAGTCCCGGGGAGGATGAAAAATGTCGTCGATCCAGACGGCTGGTTGAATTCGCACATCCACGAGATGGAAGCGGGCCCTCGCCAGCCGCGGCTGTTGCGGTGACGGGCAGGACAGGGCCGTCAAATGGTCGTATCGGTCGGAGAAGCGCGGAGAACTTGTCATCGGAAGGACGGGTTGTTGCGGCCGCGACGAACACTGCGGGCCATGACAGGGGACCGGCCCGGATGGGTGGGTCCCGCCCTCGGCTCCACGCCACAAATAGTCGCCACACGACGCGAACCCCTTCGCTCCGGTCAGCGCGATGGCCGCCGTGGCCAGCAGACAGGTCCAGCTCCAGGTCGCAGTGTGCCGCATTACACCTCAATACGAGGCCAAACGACTCGAGAGTTCGCCAAAGGCCATCGACAAGTCGAGCCCGCTTTTCATCGTTTTTCCCGAATGACGGCCGGCGGGGCGTTGGCCACGGCCGTTATGCGACGCGAGATGGCCACCCGCAGATCCTTGATGTGGTCGGCATGGCGAGATCGCACGACGCCGGCCCCGATATTCTCGCGTGCGAAACGCAACAACTCCAAATCCTCGCTGCTGCGAAGCTGCCGCGCCAATCGCTTGCTGATCTGCAAGGCCGGGCAACTATGATCGATGGCGGCCGCCCGGTTCAACCCGCGGATCAAAGCAAAAACCGCCTCCGGGGGCAGTCGGTCGAAGTCCCGAATCGCTTGCTGGGCTTCGGGACCACTCAGCCGACCCGTGTCCGCCAAAATAAAGCGGTCGATGATCTGATCAAATCGTTTTTCTTCCTCGCTGGTCGTCTCCGGGAGGCTGGGGGCAAAGGGATGCGGTCGGCGCGGTGTGGTACCGTCTGGCGATCGCCCGTCGTTGGGAGGCATGACGGCGAACAAGGAGAATATCGTCACGGAAACCCACAGGGTCATGGGCCGATCCCCCGATTCTTCCCCCGAGGTTCGATTCCGAAAAGTCTCTTCCCTACTAATTTACCGCGACACGCTGTTCGGCGCCAAGTATTGCCCCCGCGGTTCGTCGATGAGCTTCGCTAGTTCCCCTTCGTCGGATCCCGGATCGAGCCACGATGCCGAGTGGGGCCAAGCGATCGGTGGGGCGCTGGTGTTCATGAGCCGATTTGCTCGGCCTCCATCCGCAGCGCTTCTTCGTTGGAGGGCAGACCGCGTTCCGCTCGAACTCGATCGACCTCGCGGTAGACTCCGGCTAAGATCTGATCGTTGATGCGCAGCGACCGCCATTCCACGCGATAGGCCCAGAAATTGACGAGGATCGCGATGGCGGCCCCGTACATGTGGATTTCGTAAGGCCAACCTTGGAGCATGCGACCGCCTCCCGCGGCGACGACTCCCATCACGCTCAACATGGCGAACAAGGCCGGCGGAAACGTTTTTCGCTTCAATTCACGAGTGGTCTTGTATAAGGGGGCATCGGGAAGATCGTAAGCCAACGTCACTTCCCGTACCCAACGCCCGGTCCCCAGGAAATAGGTGAAGATCATGCAGTGGACAAGGAGAGTGAGAACAGCGGCGAGCAAACCGCTGAGGAAATGGATCATGAAGGTCGAATCGTTGGGATTCATCAAGCTGCCGCGAACCATCGAGATCAGCCCGCAGGTGAAGGCGGTCAACAATCCAAGGGCGTTGGCGGCAGCAAGGACAGAGAAGATTCGGATCATAACAAGTTCATTAGCTGGAAGACGGGCACCGATCTGGGAACCAACACCGAATGGGTATATTGTTCAATATGTAGGAGGGTCGGACGCAAAGTCGTCAGGGTCTCCCCGCGGAAAAGTCGCCGCGCCGACACCGGTCGGGCGCTATAATTGACCGCACGAGAATCGCTTAGGTTGGTGTTGGCATCACGACACGGACCAGGGGTCGTAGACGCAGCCATGAGCACCGCCGGCACGACGGCTTGGATCGTCGCTCGAACTTCTGTCCAACTCCCAGCCGACATCTGGCTGGCGGTCATCGCCTTGGCGGCAGCCTTGTTGGCCGGCGCGATCATCATCGCTTGGGTCTCCCGCTGGCATCGCCGGGGGGAGCAGGACACCCTCTCCGCCCATGACCAACTGACCACCTTTCGGTTATTGTATGAGCGTGGCGAGTTGAGTCAGGATGAGTATCAACGAGTGCGCCAGCAGTTGCTGGTTCGTTTGAAATCGGAGACGACCTCCGAACCGACCGATCCGTCGGCCTCTCCGCCGTCATCGAAGACGCCTTCTTCGCCTCGGCTGACGGCCGGATCTGAGGCAGAGGGTCCGCCGAACGACTTGCCGCCTGCGCCGTGACTTTCACTCGGGGCGTTCCGGTTTTGGGAGATACCATGGCTAAAGAGACGGACGGGCGTCGTCCCAGCGGCTCCTCCGGTCGCAATCGCAACGCGTTTTGCTCCTTCTGTCGCAAAAGTCATCGCGAGGTCGGACCGCTCGTCGAAGGCCCCGGCGATGTGTACATCTGCGGCGATTGCATCGAACTTTGTCAGTCGATCATCGATCAGGAGAAACGTCGCCGCGTCCGTGGTCCGTCCACCTCCCGCATCCCCACCCCCCGCGAAATCAAGGAGCGCCTCGACCAATACGTCGTCGGACAACATCGCACCAAAAAGGTCCTCGCCGTCGCCGTCCACAATCATTACAAGCGACTCAACATGCACGAGTTCGGCCGGTCGGACGTGGAGGTCGATAAGTCGAACATTCTCCTCATCGGCCCCACCGGCTCCGGCAAGACGCTTTTGGCCCGAACTCTCGCGCGGCTCCTCGATGTCCCCTTCGCCATCGGCGATGCCACCACTTTGACCGAAGCCGGCTACGTCGGCGAAGACGTCGAAAACCTGCTCCTGAAACTTCTTCACGCCGCCGATTTCGATATCGACGCCGCCCAGCGTGGCATCGTCTACATCGACGAGGTAGACAAGATCGCCAAAACCCAAAACAACGTCAGCATCACCCGCGACGTCTCCGGTGAAGGGGTCCAGCAGGCCCTGCTCAAAATGTTGGAGGGAACCGTCAGCAACGTCCCCCCCCAGGGTGGTCGGAAACACCCCGAACAGCAGTACATTCAGGTGGACACCTCGAACATCCTATTCATCTGCGGCGGGACCTTCGTCGGTTTGGAGAAGATCATCGCCCGGAGGGTCGGCCGAAACAGCTTCGGCTTCGTCAGTGATTCGCCGGCGGGCGAAAAGCAGCTCGGCGAGTTGCTCGCGATGGTCACCAGCGACGATCTCATCGAATTCGGGATGATCCCTGAATTCGTCGGTCGATTGCCCGTGTTGGCACCTTTGGAACCTCTCGACGAAGAGGCCCTGATCCGCATCTTGACCGAGCCGCGTAACTCGCTGGTGAAACAGTATCAACGGCTCTTCGAGATCGAAGGCGCCGAACTCGAATTCGATCCCAAAGCGTTGCAGGAAATCGCGCGGATGGCCAAGGCACGCGATACCGGTGCCCGTGGCTTGCGCAGCATCGTCGAGGAAATCATGCTCGACATCATGTTCGACCTGCCCGAACTCGACGAGAAGGGCCGTTACATCGTCACCGAAGATGTCGTCAAAGGGCGGAAACCCCTGTTCGAGAAGAAAGCCGTCGACAAGAAGAGTGCCTGACGTCCTTTGCCGGAATGTTCTCGCGCGGATGCTCCGTAGAATGGCCAAGAAGGGTGTTCGTCACGGAGTATTCCGCGTCGGTTATGTTCGTCGATCGAGTCACGATTTTCGTGTCGGGGGGCAAGGGCGGGCGCGGGATGTGCTCGTTCCGCCGCGAAAAATACGTGCCTCGGGGCGGACCCGACGGAGGGGATGGAGGGCATGGGGGATCGGTCATCATTCGTGCCGTCGCCGGTGCCGATAACCTCGCCGGCCTGGCCCATCAGCGTCATTGGCATGCCGAAGATGGAGCCCCCGGCGGATCGGCCCAATGTACCGGCCGCTGCGGCGATGACCTGATCATCGAAGTGCCGCCCGGCACGGTCGTCCGCGACCGCGAGCGGGGCCACATCCTGAAAGATCTGACACGACCCGGCGATCAGGTCACTGTCGCCAAGGGAGGGAAAGGCGGCCGAGGCAACAAAGCGTTCGCCACCGCCACTCATCGGACTCCCCGCGAATGGGAGCCGGGTGAGCCGGGCGAGGAGCGATGGATCATTCTCGAATTGAAACTCATCGCCGATGTGGGTCTGGTTGGTCTCCCCAACGCGGGGAAATCGACGCTTCTCAGCCGCTTGTCCCGGGCCAACCCGGAAATCGCTGATTACCCGTTCACCACCAAATATCCGAATCTCGGAATGGTAACGCTCGGGGACGAAAACGCCTTCGTCCTTGCTGACCTTCCTGGACTGATCGAGGGAGCGCATGCCGGAGTGGGACTGGGGCATGAGTTCTTGCGCCACGTCGAACGAACACGCGTGTTGATTCATCTGATTGAGCCGTTTCCACTCGATGGTTCCGATCCTTTGGCGAACTATCGCACCATTCGTCGAGAACTGGAATTGTACAGGGCCGAGTTGGGCCGACGCCCCGAACTGGTGGCCCTGAGCAAAGCCGAGTTGACCGGGAGCGATGCCGTTCGAGATCGGCTCGAGCGCAAGTTGGGCGTCGAAGTTCACGCCATCTCGGCCGTGACGGGACAAGGGTTGTCGCATTTGGTCCGTCGGGCTGTGGAACTTCTGCGAGCGGAACAGGCCGCGGAACAAATGATCGCACCCTCGGGGTCGGAAACATGAGCATGTCGCTTCGTTTGGCGACCGAGGCAGACGTCGCTGTTGTCCTGCAACTCATCCGCGAATTGGCGGAGTACGAGAAACTGTCCCACGAGGTAGTGGCGAACGAGAACGACTTGCGTCGGTATCTTTTTGGCTCGCCTCGCTACGCCGAGGCCCTATTGGCCGACCTGCCAGAAGGTCTTGCCGGCTTCGCCTTGTTCTTCCCCAATTTCTCGACGTTTTTGGGCCGACCCGGCATCTACCTTGAAGATCTTTACGTCCGTCCAGCCTTCCGTCGTCGGGGTGTTGGTCGGGCGTTGTTTCGGCGGGTGGCACAGCTGGCTGTTGAGCGTGGCTGCGGTCGCTTGGAGTGGGCTGTCCTCGATTGGAATACGCCTGCTTGGGATTTCTATCGCTTGATGGGAGCTCGGCCAATGACGGAATGGACCGTGCATCGCCTGAGCGGCGAATCGTTGCAGCATGTCGCTGCGTCGGACACACCGGCGGTGCTGGAAGACTCCCGACCTTGACAATTTTTCCTTACTCTCGGCATTGCAAAGTCTTAGAACCACAATCACTTCGGCCTCCTGAGAACAAGCCAACAGATAGCCGGTGCGGCAGTGAGCCGAGTTATCAAGGTTTAAGCGTTTTGCACCGGAAATGTGAAGTATGCTGTTGGAGTAGAGGACGCGAGAACAAACGGCTCGACGCCGATTCCCTCTCATCCGCAAGGGTGACTTGTTCGAATGGCTGCAACGCGCGTGTCACTATCCGGATTGCCGCCTTTGCAGCGACGAATGGTCGAGGCGTGGCTGGCCCGTTTTGAAGAAAACTGGCACGAACACAAGCTGGGCGAGTGCTTGCGTGCGTTGCCCCCTCAAAGCAGTGTTCGTCGTCCTTTGCTGCTGGCCATGATCGAACGCGATCTCGAACATCAATGGTCGCAAGGTCGGCAGCTGACCCTCGAATCGTATTTGAGCGAATATCCTGAATTGGGACGTCTGGATGATCTCCCCATCGAGTTGATTGCCGCCGAGTTCGAGGTGCGGCACCGATACGGTCAAGCCGACTTGGCCGAATACGCCCAGAGGTTTCCCGCTGCGTTCGATGATTTGCAGATCTACCTCACACCGATCCTGGAGGGCGGCGGATCCCCCGAGGTCTCTCGAGGCTCGGCCAGTGCCTCGTCAGCGGAACGACGTCTGAAGCTCCTCACCGCACCGAGCGACGAACCGGTCGTCGATCCGGTGGGAGAGCACCGATTGAATCTGCTCCAGGGAAGCTCGCGTCCCGGTTCCGGTGGCGAGTCGAGGGAGCCTTTCCCGGACTCTTCTTGGGGTGGTCTGCCCGCGGTCGACAATGATTTGGATTTCTTCTTGCCGCCGGATCTTTTCCGAACCGATCCGACCCAACCGCTGACGGAGTCACCCGCCGAGACGATCTGGCTGGAAGGCGAAGCCAATCGCGATACCGACAACGGGGCGACCTCGGCCAGCGTGGTGTTGGCGACTCCGTCACTGCCCGTGCCACCGATTTTGGGGCGTTATCAAATCGAGCGCCAATTGGGTCGCAGTGGCCGCGGATTCACCTATCAGGCGATCGACACCGAGTGGGACCGTCGGGTTGCATTAAAGGTCCCGAGCTTTTCTGGTCCGGATGCCGATGCTCGACGAGAGCGGTTTTTACGTGAAGCTCGAGTCGCTGCCGGTCTGAGCCATCCGTTGCTCTGCCCTGTACTCGAAGTCGGGCAGGCTGATGGCTTCGATTTCCTAGTGATGCCCTTCGTCGAGGGGGAATCGCTTCATGATTTGATGAAGGCCCGACCGATTTGGCCGGTGCGACAGGCCGTGGATTTGTTCTTCAAGTTGACCTCGGCAATGGATGCGGCGCATCGGCAGGGAGTGATCCACCGAAGCTTGAAACCCACGAACGTTCTCATCACTCCGGGCGAGATTCCGGTGATCGTGGGTTTTGGGCAGGTCACACGCCCTGACCCTGCCGACGACGGCGAAGATGCCGTCTATTTAGCTCCCGAGTGGTCGCATCATCAACCGGACGATTCCAGCCCCAGGGGTGACATCTACAGCATCGCGGCCATGCTCTATCAGATCGTCACGGGGAACCCTCCCCCGCACCCGCTCGAAATGCCCGCTCCCTTGTCGTTTCCCGACGACATCCCCCCAGATCTCAAGTCAATTTGCGAACGAGCCTTGAGTCGAGATCCGGAATTAAGGTACGCGACGATGCGGGAGTTCGCCCAAGACTTGGCACGGTTCCGCGACTCATTGGCCCCGTCGAATCCCAGTCGGCGTCTCTCGTTGAGCGGCTCGCAGCTTCGCCCGTCGACGAACCGACGTCCTCCCTCGGCAGAGGCCTCCAACGAGATGGTGCCCGTGGGCAATTTGCCGGCCTCCTCCGGTGCCAATGGCCCGGCCAATGCGACGCATTTCTGCCTGCAGCAGATTCGCCAAATGTCAACCGGCGAAATGCCCGCCCTTAAAACCCGTGGTTCGTCCCCCGTCTCCCGGCGGTTCGCGTGGGAATGGGTCGTCGTCGGTACCTTCAGCGTGATTCTCTTGACGGTCGTTATCGTGCGGATGAACCTGCTTTCTCGACCAACAAAACAGGCCGAGCCGGATCCCGTTGCCGCACCGGGAACCGCTCTTCCCTCGATGCCGCCCCCTGCTCCCTCTGCCACCGACCTGGTGCGTCGCCTGGCTCAACTCGAGGGTGATGAGTATCACGCCTTGGCCAAAGAGTTGAAAGGCCGACGAGACCCCGCCATTACCCAAGCGGCGATCGACTACTTGGTGTCGGCACCGTGGTCCGACGTCGCTCCGAAAGGCCGCGATCGGGACGCCGTTCTGGCTCTTCTCTTAGCGCTCGATCCGTTGTCCGTCCCCGACACTTTGAGACGATCGACTCGGTCGCCGGACGCAGAAGTCCGGGGCTGGGCCTTCCGGGAAATCGGTCGGCGCATTGACCTGGACACACGGGCTCGGTTGGTCCCAGCGTTGCTTGCCGGCTTGAAAGACACGAGCGGCCTCGTTCGACATATCGTGGCAGAGCAGGTGCGTCAGTTGCCCCCGCCGCATGAAGCAGCGATCGTCCAGGCGTTGTTCGACCGAGTGGCCGACTCGATGTGGGGCGAACCGGACGCGGCAGTCCCCGATGGAGGCAAGAACGCTGCCCTGGATGCGCTCGAGGAATACGCTCCAAATCGGGTCAAGGCAGCTCTGCAAGCGGCCGAGCAAAGCACAAATCCCGAGGTGCGGCGGTGGGCCGCCACGCAAAAAGCTCGTCGCTCCTCTCCCTGAGTTGGATCGCCTCGCGACCAGAGTTCCAGGTCGTGCCGGACATACCATCAATGCGAGACTTTATCCGCAGGAGGCAACACCAGGGTGTAGTCGCGAGCGATTCGCCGACGGTAGTCATCGAGCAATTCTTCGATCCGCTGCGGCGAAGACGACGCCACGACAAGCCCGATATGTTGTTTCATCTTCAAGCGGTACACGACTTCCGGGTCATCAAACGGAGAAGAATCGGGCCATTCTTGCTTCGCCAAGGACACGACAACGCCGGCGTAATCGCTCTTTGTCGGGGGAAGTTGGTAGGTCTCGCCACGAAGCTCGATGGCTGCCCACTCCGACCAGAGGTTGATCCCCGTGGCCGCTTCGACCATCTCTGCAGTGTTGGCTCCGCCGACTCGAGCGCTCGTTTCGACCAGGTAGATTTCCCCGTCGGCTTTGCCCAGCAAAAACTCCGTATGCGACGCCCCCCAAGGTAACCCGAACCCCGTCAGGACCCGCTCATTCATCTGACGCAAGCGATCGCCCAGCGGGTGATTTCGGAGAAACGTCCGCGTCGCGTAAATTCCCCCGCCTTGGTACACCTCCAAAAGCGGTCGGCGATAATTGTTGACCTCAGAAAAAATCACACGCCCCTGATGCACCAGAGAATCAACGTGAAACAGGTCACCCTCGATAAACTGCTCCAGCAGAAAAAATGACTGTTGATCGCCGAGCCGCTCGATCTCGCTCCACACCTCTTCGGGACGATGTAATTTGCGGATGCCCGCAGCCGACGCCTCGGATCGCGGCTTCAGCAGCCAAGGAGGCGGCACCCGGCGCAGAAAGTCCTCCACCTTGGGATGATAAAACAGCCCAGTGAACTCCGGCACACGAACGCCCAGGTCGCAGGCGGTTTGCCTCATCGCCAATTTGTCGCGGAAGCGTCGCGCCGTCGACGCATTGAAGCCCGGTAGGCGAAGATGCTCGCGCAAATCCCCTGCCACTTCGACATCGAAATCATCCAAACCGACGATCCGTTGAATGTCTCGTGTACGGTTCAAGTAACTGACAGCGCGAAGCAGCGCCGGTCGATCGGCAAAGGAGGGCAGGGCAAAAACCTCGTCGATCTGATCACGAGGCCAATCTTCCCCCAAAAGCGATTCGATGGTCAACAAAATGCACGACCATCCCTCGGGGCGGCACCGCACCAGGAAACGTTGGCCCTTGTGGTAGCTCGCCAAGCACAAAATTGTCGGCCGCGTACTCATCCCGAAACCTCGAAAATGAAATCGTTTGAAGCATCATCGCCGATCCGCGGGTCGTGGTCAACCAGGCAAGCGAGCGATACATGAACCCCATCCCCAAATTCCGGAGACGATCCGATGCCTGATCCGGCCGATGTCGAACATTGGGACTCACGCTACCGCGAAGGGACGCCTCCTTGGGACACCGGCCGCGTCTCCGCCGAATTGCAACGCTTGCTCGCCCGGTTTCCCATCCCGGCCTGCCGAGCCATCGAGCTGGGGTGTGGCACTGGCACGAACGCCATTTGGCTGGCGCAGCAAGGGTTCGAGGTGGTTGGCGTCGACCTTAGCCCGTTGGCCATTCAGCGAGCGCGCCGGAAGGCCGACGAGGCCGGTGTGCCGCTGTTGTTTCTCCAAGCGGACGTGACCGAGTTGCCCGACTTGGGGCCGCCCTTTCAATTCTTCTTCGACCGCGGTTGCTACCATGCCGTTCGTCGCGGCAAGGTCGAAGCGTTTCTGCAACAGCTGGATCGAATGACGGGCCCCGAGGCTTGGGGAATCGTTTTGACCGGCAATGCACGCGAGTCGCGCCAGCCGGGTCCACCGACGGTCGCGGAAGCAGAACTGCGGGAAGAACTGGGGCGATCGTTCGATTTCATCTCCTTGGAAGAATTTCGCTTCGACCAGGAGGAACCGGATGGGTATCGCCACCTCGGCTGGTCGTGTGTGTTGCGAAAAAAGCCCAGGCGTTGACAAGCGGGTCGGCCGGCATACTCGAATCGCCCCGCGGTCATAGACTGTTCGGCATGAAAATTTTGATACCCACGGAGGCGATTCAACGCCGGATCGACGAATTGGGCCGTGAAATCGCCGCGGTTTATCCCAACCATCAACCGGTGACGATCGTCGGAGTCCTCACCGG
>CAKZUU010000257.1 GCA_937922175.1 uncultured Gemmataceae bacterium | reverse complement strand
GAAATTGCCGTCAACATGAAGGGCGCCGCCCAACAGTCCGGCGGTCGCGATTTGACACCCTACGTCGGCTTGACCCTGTTGGTGGTCGGGTTGTATTTCGTCTGGCGGTCGTTCTACGCCATGCGAATCCCGACGGATGCGATCCCGACGAAGAACGAGGTGGAGGTGGCCGCCGCCGCCCACTGATGCCGCCTCGGGGCTTGCTCCCATGCCTACGATCACTGTCAACGGCGAGTTGCGCCAGCTCGACTCGCCTGCTACTGTTGCCTCGCTGCTGGAGCAGTTGGGTTGGTCGCGTCGGCCCGTTGCTGTCGAAGTGAACCAACAGGTGGTCCCCGCCGATCAACACTCGTCGCAAATGCTCCGTGAGGGCGACCGCGTCGAGATCGTGACCTTGGTTGGAGGCGGTGCGGACGGCACCCCGCCGGAAGACCCGCCTCTGAAGGTCGGCCGATTCACCTTCCGCTCCCGCTTGTTTACGGGGACTGGCAAATACGCCTCTTACGACCTGATGCGGGAATGCCTAGCGGCCAGTGGTTGCGAAGTCACGACCGTCGCCGTTCGCCGCGAACGCCTCGTCGACGCCCAAGGGCGCAACCTGCTCGACTATCTCGATCTTGGACGATACACAATCTTGCCGAACACGGCCGGTTGCTTCAGTGCGGAAGACGCCATCCGTCATGCCCGCTTGGCACGTGAGCTCCTCACTCAGTTGGGCAATCCCGGAGCGAATTGGGTCAAGCTGGAGTGCCTGGGTGACCGAAAGACCTTGCTGCCGGATCCGATCGATACCTTGAAGGCGACGGAAGTGCTCGTCAACGAGGGCTTTGACGTATTGGTCTACACTTCCGATGATCCCATCTTGGCGCGCAAGCTGAAGCAGGCGGGAGCCGTCAGCGTCATGCCAGCGGGAAGCCCCATCGGCAGCGGGCAGGGCATCCTCAACGCTAACAACATCCGCATCATCCTCGAATATCTCAAGGACGGCGATCCGGACTATCCGGTCATCGTTGACGCGGGTGTCGGGACCGCCAGCGATGTTTCGGTCGCCATGGAATTAGGCTGCGACGGTGTTTTGCTCAATACTGCCATCGCTCAGGCTCAGGATCCCGTCCGCATGGCCTGGGCGATGCGCTACGCTTGTGAAGCCGGCCGATGGGCTTACCTCGCCGGCCGAATCCCCAAGAAACTCTACGCCTCCGCCAGCAGCCCGATGGAGGGGCAAATCGCTCCAAGTCGGCCGCGATGAATTTCCATCGCTGGCGAGGCCGTCGCCTTTCTGACCTGCTTATTTGTTGACGTCCAGGCCGGGGGGTTCGCGCCCCGGTTCGAATTTCAAGTCGAAACCGAGCCAATCGTCATCTCGTTGCTCGGCCTTCTTGCGAACGTCGCCGGCATCCACGTCCACCGGCTCCATGGGAAGAACTTCCTCCAGTTCTTCGACGGGCGACGAGGACGATCCCGCACTCGATGAGCGACGAGTGGTCACGATCTCCGAGGGCGGCACCGCAGTCGTGTCGGAAAGCCCTTGATGGATGCGATTGCCCTCGACCTCGAGCGTGAAATACGGCGTCCCTGCCGGGACACGAAATTCCAGTTTGGCCGGTAGGCCCGTATCGGAATAGTCCTTGACGACGCGGCCTTGCGGATCCAGGATCTTTCCCCGATCAGCGACCCGCGCATTTTCATCAACGACCTCAGCAAAGATCTGTTCCAAACGGGTCAATTCCGCCGCCAATTTGTGATCCCACAGGTCGATCGAGGTACCGGTATCGAGATCGTCGAGTTCTTCCATCTGACTTTCATTCACGTTTTCGCCGACACCAATGAGGACAAACTTGACGGGTCGGCGTCGTCGGGCAGCGATGTCCCGAGCCAACTGTCGAGAATAGTTTTTCACGTCTTCCAGGTCATGGATTTCGCCATCGGTGACAAAAACGTAGAAGCCGAACGGAGCGTCGCGGAAGCGCTCGACAAAGTAGCGAACCGCCGGCAACAGTTGCGTGCCGTTGCCGAATTGCCTCGGTGGACCAAAGTAATGGCGCTCGGCCTGCTCGGCCGTCAGATCGCCGACGACCTCGATCTGTCCCCCGGCTTGTCCGACGGCCCAGTAAATGACGGTTGTGCCGCCGTCCGCATCGATCCGACGGGCCAGATACGCGCAGATCTTCTGGGCCACCGGCGTAATGATGTTTTGTGCCGACTTCGTGCCGAAGATGGACGAGAGTACCCCGCCACTCGGAACGCCATACCATTGGCTCATCGAGCCTGATCCGTCTAATGCGATCCCGGTTTGCGTTCCTTCCTTGTTGGGCTCCATCAAGATGGTGGCAACAACGTGCGTCATCGCCCCGGATGGATACACGTTCACTTCGCCGAAAGGTTCGACCACTCGCTTGAGCTGGGCCATGTTCCACCTCCTGCCGCCAATGACGGGCAACACGAAGTATTATTCGCCTGAAGACCGAAAAATTGAAGCAGCGGCCCGAGTTTTCGTCGCCTCTGCGTCTTCTCTTTTCGGCGATGCCACCCAACGAAGAACCAGACGACCCCCGCGGAGGGAACGGTCAACCAGAGAACCGCCAGAGGGAACCGCTCCCAAGGTCCGTTCCAGACTCCCACGATCGTCGGTACGAACCCGAAGGCCGTCAGCACCATTAAGTCATGTTTCCGACAAGGATGCAGCCGGAGCGTGAGAATCAGGAACCAAAACATTGGAGCGAGCATCGGCACGAACCAGCGAATGGTCAGACATTGACCGGAATAGTTGGTTGAGGTAAGGGCATACGCTGCGTAAGCCAGACCACACCAACTCAGATGAGCGAGGACGAGGGGGCGCAAACCGACGTTGGTTCGCCAGATAGAGAGCAGGCCCCATCCGGCGAGAACGATCGGGAGGTTGTACCAAACAAAGCCACGCAGGCCAAAGAGCAGGTCGCCTGCGTACATTATCGAGCGACCGACTCCCCGATCGTGCCACAAGCCCGTCATGTTTTCGGGAGAAAAGGGACTTCCCGGCCACGCCAGGTACTCGGGATGGGCGGCGGGGGGGCCCAGAGTATGGGCGAAACTCCAGACGATGGAGTGATGGGCCAGGAGCCAGGGAGCCGACGCAACAACATAACCCACGATCGGTCGGACCGACCTGAGCCGGCCTCCGAGCCAAAAGCACCACGCCCCAACGGCCAGGAAAAGGGCAGGACCGACGGCGAGATCGACCGTATAACCGAATCCTGCCCAAGTGCCGACGAGGAACCACTGCCGCAGGGGAAGCGGCGCGGTCGGCTGCCGGGCGGCCTGCGAAAGATGGATTCGCTGAAGGGAGCAAACGATCGCGGAAGAGACGGCCAACATCAGGATGTGGCCATTGTGATGTCGAGCATAAGCCGGGGCCACCGTCGCGAAGACGAAACTGGCGGTGATGAGCCATAACGTCCGCCGGCTGGGTAAAAGGTCTCGGGCCAGGGCGTGAAGGGCCAAGAGGGCCAAAGCAAAGGGGATGCCACCGCCGAGGAAGTTCAGCAAGTAGCAAAAGCCGGCTGGCCATTCCGCCGCGGTCAACCCCGTGAGGGATTGAATTCCGGCATAGACCGCGGCGAGGAGAATCGCAGGAACGGGTGCCTTGTCGGAGAAATATTGGCCGTCGATCCGCAGCTTATCCAAAGTACCCGTTGCGACGAGGTCGGGCCGATCGCTTGGATATGGTGAGCGGTTGGGCGGGACCTGAACGAAAATGGAGTGATCGATGGCCAAGGTACCATGATCGACGAGGGCCTCGATCGTGGCCAGTCGGCTACCGTCGTTCCAGCCCCCGGCGAACGGTCGGGCCAACACCAGCGCGACGATGACAGAGCCTAGGTTGATCCATCGCCCATCGCATCCTTGCGTGGCCATCGATTTTCCCTCACCAAGCGGGAGCACCGGGAGCGGCTAAAGCGTCGGGCCAATGTGCCACGGGGCAAACTCCTCTTCTCCGACGCCGGCGAGTTCGCTTTTGGTTTTTTTGCCGCTCGCCACGGCGAGAATCTCCTCGAAAATTTGCCGACCGACCTGTTCGACGGGCGTGCCCTCGAGGATGACACCGGCATTGATGTCCATGTCGTCGCGGAGGCGTTCAAACATCGGCGAATTGGTGGCCACCTTGATGCTGGGTGTCGGCTTACAACCATACACCGATCCCCGTCCCGTCGTGAAGACCAACACATTGCACCCGCCGGCGACCAGGCCCGTCATGCTGACCGGATCATAACCCGGCGTATCCATCACCACCAAGCCGGGGCCACGGATCGGCTCCGCATATCGCACCACGTCCATCATCGCTGTGCGCCCCCCCTTGGCAATCGCACCCAGCGACTTCTCGTAGATCGTTGTCAACCCGCCCTCTTTGTTCCCCACGCTGGGGTTGTTGTTGATTTCGGCCCCGAACACGCTCGTATACCATTCCCACCAGCGAATCCGTTCGACCAGTTTCTCGCCCACCTCACGACGAATCGCGCGACGGGTGAGCAGGTGTTCGGCACCGTAGATCTCCGGCGTCTCGGCCAGCACGGCCGTTCCTCCTTGGGCAATCAGCAAGTCGGAGGCCACTCCCAACGCTGGATTCGCGGTCACCCCGCTATTGCCGTCCGACCCGCCGCACTGCAACCCCAGAATCAGGTGCGATGCCGGCAATTCCACCCGATGCACGTTGTTCACTCGCGGCAGCAACTCGGCGACCGCCCGCACCCCCGCCTCGACCGTTTTCCCGATCCCGCCGCAGTCTTGGATGGTCAAGACCGTCGGTTCCCGACGATCACCCCGGAGTTGAATCAGCCCCTCATTCTCGATCAGGTGAACAGCCGTCCCGGTCTCGCAGCCCAATCCAATAAGGATGTACGCCCCGACGTTCGCCTGGCGGGCAAAGCCAGCCAGAGTTCGGTCCAGCTGTCGATGATCTGGTCCATCGTAAGACATGGCACATCCATGTTTGTGCACGATGGGCAAGACGCCATCCACATTCGGGTATTGCGCCAGGATCCCACTTGAACGAATTCGTTCAGCGATATACTTGCTCGTGCTGGCCGAGCAGTTCACGGTGCTGATGATGGCCAGATAATTTCGCGTTCCATACCGCTGATGGGGGGGGCGATCCGCTCCGCGATCAAAACCCCGAAAGGTGCGACGCTCGGTGGCCGACGGCGTGGGAGGGCAGTCCTCGCCGAAAGCGTAATCCCGGGCGAAGGCTTCAGCCCGCACATTGTGAACGTGGACCCACGCACCGAGCGGAATCGGTTCATTGGCAAAGCCGATGATCTGTCCATATTTCCGGATCGGCTCACCCGGCTTGATGTCTCGAAGGGCGAATTTGTGCCCCAAGGGGATGCGCTCCCGTAAGGGCACGATTCGCTTCCCAACAGCGAGCGGCTCCCCGGGTTCCAGATGTCGAGCCGCGACCGCAACGTTGTCCTCCGGGCTCAGGCAAATGGCTTCCGCCGACATCGAAAACGACGCCATTGTGGATCTCGTCAAATAGGGAAGGATTGAGCAACTCCGGACTGTGGCAGGTCATTCCGGGTGTTTCCGATTGTAACGATTATGCGGGAAAGGCGGGAGATCATTCGTTCTGCCGGCCGCTCGGTTTCGCCGGAAGTCACTCTGGCCGTTCTGCGAAAGTTACAATAACACAAAGGCGTTGTTACGCATCAGAGCCGGACCGGGAAAGGCCTCCCAGCGTCGGACGGACCTTACCATGAATGCGTCCCGGGGTTGGGTGATGGACAAGAAGTTGTGCATCGGCGCCTTGGTGGTCGCCGGGGTCATGCTGCTGTTGTTCCTGCTCGACCTGATCGTCGGCCTGCCGTTTGGCGGGGGCTCATTTCTGGCCATTGATATCATCGGCCTGTTGGCGAGCGGGATCCTCATCTATCTTGCCGCCTCCACTCTCCGCGAGTTGCGTTGACATCGGACGTGCCTGGGCGACCAAAGCGGCAATCAGCCCTGCCGTGGTGGCCTCCACTGCCTCCACCGCCACGGGAAGCCCCATCTGCTGGACCGCCTGGCTCGTCGTCGGACTGATGGTGGCGATGCGAATCCGCCCAGCGTGAACGTGCCGCCGGGCGTCATCTCCCAGACGACCAAGAATGCTGCGCGCGATATTGGAACTCGTAAAGGTCAGCCAATCAACCTCTCCTTTTTGCAAGGCGTCGAGGACCAGGGGATCAAGATGAGGCGTGTCGAATTGTGAATAGACGGCGATTTGGTCCACCGATGCGATACGCGCCAATTCGTGTTGCAAGAGGTCTCGGCCGCGATCGGCTCGGGCGAGTAACACCTTGGTGCCCGCGACACGAGGTGACAACGCCGTCGCCAGCCCCTCGGAGTCGAAGCGAGTGGGAACGACGTCGGCACGCAGGTACCAACGCTGCAAAGCCTCGGCGGTGGCGGGTCCGATGGCAGCCAGGCGCAACGCCCCCAAGTGACGGAGATCGTAACCTCGACGCCACAGTCGTTCCAGAAAATAATTGACCCCATTGACGCTCGTGAACACGAGCCACTGATATTCCGCCAATCGGTCGATGGCTTGATCGACGGGCGTCCAACTCGAAGGTTCGGCAATGGCGACAGCCGGCAGGCAAGCCACGGTCGCCCCCAACTCTTCCAGGGAGCGGACCATCGCTTGTCCTTGATGGGCAGGGCGAGTCACCACCACGCGGCAGCCCAACAAGGGTCGCTTCTCGAACCATGAAACCTCGGGCCGACATCTCACCGATGGACCGATGACGATGATCGACGGGGATCCGAATCCCCTTTCAGCCGCTCGACGGGGCAGGTCGAACAAATCGGCGGTCAGCGTCTGCTGGCGCGTTGTCGAGGCCCATTGAACGACGGCAGTGGGAGTCCGTGGCGGCATGCCCTGTTCGAGGAGAGTTTGCACGATCTGCGGCAAACGTCTCATCCCCATGTAAATGATCAACGTGCCGGGGAACCGTGCTAGGACTTGCCAATCCAAAGGTTGCTCGGAATCGACCACGTCATCATGTCCGGTGACGATCGCCAAGGCACTGGAGACGGACCGATGAGTCAAAGGGATCTCAGCATAGGCGCTTGCCGCCAAGGCAGCGGTGACGCCGGGCACGAGCTCGTAAGCGATTCCGGCATCGCGGAGGGCTTGAGCTTCTTCAAACCCTCGGCCGAAGATGGTCGGGTCGCCACCCTTGAGTCTCACCACGATCCGACCATGCCGCGCTTCCTCAAGCAGCAAGCGGACAATGTGAGGCCACCGCGTCGGATGCTCACCCGGAAGTTCTTCGACGCTAATTCGTCGTGCTTCGGGACGGATCAGCTCGAGAATCCGCCGAGCAACCAGCTTGTCGTGCAGGACGACATCAGCCCGTGACAAGCACTCGACCGCGCGGACGGTCAGAAGGGCCGGATCGCCAGGCCCGGCACCGACCAGAAACACGCGGGTTTCCTTGACGTTGGCCGTGGTTTAAACCTCGATCAATTCTTCCGATTCAGGGACCTCAACATCGTCCAAGCGGCGTCGACGGGGAGAGAGGACGGCAAGCCAAACGCCGAACTCGTAGAGCGCCACCATGGGCAGCCACAGATACATCATGGTGATGGCGTCGGGAGTCGGCGTGATGATGGCCGCGAAAACCGCCAGGCCGAAAACCGCATATTTTCTTTTCCGCTTGAAGGTGTCCGCATCAGCCAGACCGATCCGCTCCAGAAACATCATCACCAGCGGTGTCTGAAACGACAGACCAAATACGACCGGCAGAAGAATGGCCAGGCTGAGCCACTCGCTCAAACGCAGATCGGGTGTCACACCCACGTATTCATTGAACCACAACAGCGCGTCCACCGTCTTGGGCATGACGAAGAACTGACACATGACCACCCCGAGGACGAACAGGACAACGCTGATCGGCAAATAGGTGTGGACGTAGCGTTTTTCGTGGGGATACAAGCCCGCCGCCACAAATGACCAGATCTGCCAGAAGACCCAAGGGCTTGCGATGACCAGGCCTGCGATCAAACTGACCTTGAAGTAAATCACGAAGCCCTCTTGAGCGCTCAATGTCGTTAGTTCGCGGGGCCGGACATAGCCGGTGACTTGCTCGTTGATCTCATAAACTTCGACGGGATCGACGACGGCATTGAGGTCAACATGCTCGGGCAAGAGATCGGCACGGAGGCCCGGGAGTTGCGCCAGGTCCTCGCGCGTGAAGCGAAGCCGCATGACACGGGGTTGAGCCGCTTGGGCAGCCGCCGAGTTGGCCTGCTCCTTCTCCGCTTGTAAGCGCTTCATGCGACGATCGTAAAAGGCGTTGAGCGACTGCTTCACCGGAGCTTGGATGATCTCCATCAGGGGTCGACCAATTCCGATGTAGTCCATCCCCGTAGCGTTCCCGATGCTATCCAATATGAAGCCGATCAGCATGCAGAAGAACAGGCCGTAAATCGCTCGCCATAAATGGGCCCGCAACACCTCCAGGTGGTCGCCAAAGGACATGCGGGTGTCTTTGAAAAAATCGTCTTCGTCGATGATCTCATCGCGCGAGCGCATGTCGCACTCCGGCCGCTGGGGTGAGACGGCGCCCGAGGAGCGGGGGAGCCGCAATCCGTTGGAGCGAACAAGGGAATTTTACGCCTCGTTTCCCGGGTATTCCAGTGTCGAGACCGACTCCGGCGAAACGACCTCATCCACCTCCGGGGACGACGAGAGGGGCACCGAAGGACCGGTCGACTTCGTCGCCGACACGGGATTGTGGAACAACGGATGCACAAAGACGCGACGAAAGTCCCGCCATCGGTCGCGCCAGCGAAAGGGGATGCGCAGCGCCGATGCGGGAACTCCGCTCTGGGCTCCGATCGGAACCTCGTCCAACCATTCCATCACGAAGTTGGCCTTGGCGACTATCTCCGTCAAGGCAAAGATCCCGTCCGACTGAATCGGAAAACTCGCCAGCACCTCTCGCCGCATCAATTTATACGCGCTTTCCGCATCATCCAGTTGCACGCCCAAGATCGCTCGCATCAAGCGATTATAAACGTGGACCCGGAAGCCAAGCCATCCGGGGAGTTTTTCTCGCGAAAAACCCACCAAGACCCGCAGCAACACGTTGGTGATCCGATGGAAGGCGATGTACCAGCCCGGCAGCGGTTTCGCGGCCCGGAATCCCGAAACCAAGTCGCAACTGTCGATCGCATCGAGCAACTTCCGGAAATCGCTTGTGGTGTACGGATAGTCCAACGACGTGATGAAAACCAACGGATATTGGACCCGAGTCCAGGCCGTCCGCAGCGCCGCTCCATATCCCTGTGGCTGGTCATGCCGAAGCACAACAAATTCCGGGTACAACGCCCTTAAGGATTCGGTGCGTCGGGCCGTGTCGTCCTGGCTTCCGTCGTCCACTAAGATCAGTTCAAAAGGAACCGCCCGTTGACGCAAGGCCTTCACCCAGGCAGCGACGGCCCGGTCCAGCAACACACCTTGATCCCGCACCGGCAGAATCATGCTGATCGGCGCTTGTGAGATGTTCGGCTTACCGTCCGGATGCGCCATCGCTGCTCTCGCTGATGCGACAAGTCCGCAGCAAAACCAGGGGTTTCTCGTGATGATCCCGACGGAGAACCGTTTCCAGGCGTCCCCGCCGAAGATGCATCGGCCATTGGGCCGCCGTCTC
>CAKZUU010000256.1 GCA_937922175.1 uncultured Gemmataceae bacterium | reverse complement strand
CAATGTCGATGCGTTGGCAGAGAGCGATCTGAAACGAGCCACGCTCGATGACCTCGCTTCCCTTCTGGGCGAGTCGCTGCGATTGCACGTGCCAGGTGATGCGGCCTTGGAACAGACCCTCAAAGATAAGAAGAGCGATCTTTCCGAGTCGCCCTGGTTTTATCTTGTCTTTCTCCTTGTTCTTTTGGTCGAGCAAGCCATGGCGGTACGCTTGAGTTATCATGCCCAAGGACGAGACGCGATGGCCCCCAGCGCGACCAGCATGATTCAGGGGAGAGAGTCTGTGTGAAGATCGCGACCTCGGCTCCAAGGCGGATGAGGCGAGGAAACGGGTCAAACGTTGTTGGTCGGAGTGAAAGAAATCGTCATGCCCACCGATGAAACCCCTGTCCACCAAAGCGAATTCGTCTTCCGACGCCTCAGCGAGGGGTTAAAGATCGGCGGCATCGAGTGGCACCCGATCACTTGGATTTTGCTCCTGGCGTTGGTCGTCGGGCTGGGAATTGTCCTGGCCATCTGGATGTATCGCAAAGACCGGGCGTCGATTCCCTGGGGGTTCGCCGTCTTCCTCGCCGCCTTGCGGATCTCGGTGATTCTACTATTGGCCGCTTGCTTTCTCTTGCCCGCCATCCAGCACTGGGAGCGCGTCGAGCGACGATCCCGCGTCGCCCTCCTGGTCGATGTGTCGGGCAGCATGTTCGTTTCCGATGAGCTTCCCTCGGCCACGCGCCTTCCGGATCAACTCCCGACCCGCATGGACAAAGTCCTGAAGCTGCTCACCGATGATCAGGTCAAGTTCCTTCATCGGCTGATGGAGCGCAACCCCGTTGTCGTCTACCGGTTCGGCTCACGGTTGGACGAAGAGTACCTCACCCTCACTTCGGATCAGCCCTCGTGGTCTGCCGCGTCATGGCTGTCGTGGCTGAAATTGGACCTCAAAGAGTGGCTTTTGCAAGGATTGAGCGCGTCGGGGAGACAACGGCTTCGCGAACATCCTGAGTTCCGCGGAGACGAGCCGGGAACTCCCGAGTGGGCGTGGGCTTGGTTGAAAAAAGACGAGAACGACGTTTTCCCCCCTGTCTCGCCTGAGTCCGGGTTTACCGATGCGGATCGTCAGCGCTTGAAGGAGAATCGCGATCGGCTTGACAAACGCATCGAGGTGGCCCGCCAACTTGTTCAGGGCACGAATGTCGGCGAAAGCGCCCTGGCGGCGTTGAACCGCGAAGCTGGGAACATGCTCCAGGCGCTGATCATTATCAGCGACGGCCGGACGACTCTCGGCTCGGAATCAACCATCAAGGAATTGCGTGATCGGGCGCGGCGGGACGGCGTGCCCGTCATGACGATTGCCGTGGGTGAGGATCGGCCGCCGATCAGTATCCAAATCGTGGACGTGCAAACGCCCGAACAAGCTCCGCCGGACGAGCGATTCGTGATTCGGGCCGAGATCGATGGCGTGGGTCTGGCGAGCAAGGAGAAGGTCGTCTATCTGGATATTTTCAAACCCGGAGAGGACCCGAAGAAATCACGGCCCAGTCATACCCTCGATGCGAAGGTGGTCTTCGCACCGGGAGAACCGCCCCATGCTCAAGTCGAATTTGCCATCGACCCGACGGTGACGGACGGAGCCGACAAGCTGCCGCCCGACTTTTTCAAACCGCGAGGGTCGGAGGCTGGGGAGGTGCCGATGGCCGGCAGCTCGGGGAGCGACCGTGCGGCACCGGGCAAATCGGAACTGCTGGAGGGCGAGTGGAACTTCGTGGTTCGGGTGCCCCGTGATGAGCAAGAAGCCTTTCTCGAGCCTGAGCATCGCTCGGATGTCACACCGGTCCAGATCATCAAAAAGCCGCTTCGGGTGCTCCTGTTCGCGGCCGGAGCGGAAAGAGACTTCCAATTCGTTCGGCAAATCCTTGTTCGCGAGAAGGACCAGAAGCGGGCTGAACTCAGCATCTTCGTGCAGAATTTGGGACGAGACGGGCGAGATGTGCAAGACGTCGAGCCGGAGCGTCGGCTTAATCGCTTCCCTCACACCCTGTTGGTCGGCGAGGCGGCGGCCCAACTTGACCCCAAGGAAAAATATTACAACCTGGATCAGTACGACGTCATCATCGCCTTTGACCCGGATTGGTCTGAGTTGGAGGCCGAACAAATCCGTCTCTTGAAGACATGGATCGAACGTCAGGCGGGCGGGCTGATCATCGTCGGCGGACCGATCCACACTTACCAGTTGGCCCGGGCGACGGAATCGGACAAATTGCAAATGTTGGCTGAGTTGTTTCCCGTGGTGCCCGGCGATAGCGTTCTGCCAGCGAATCCCAATGTCGGTTTGCGGCCAAACACACGGCGGCCGTGGCACCTGAATTTCCCGGGCGCCCACAAAGATATGGAGTTTCTGAAACTCGACGAGGAGAAGAACCATCCGCTGGCGGGCTGGGATGATTTCTTCTTCCGCAAAGAACGCCGCGATGCACGGGACACCGACGCCTCTCGGGGCTTTTTCAGTGTTTACCCCGTCCAGTCCGTCAAGAAAGGTGCGACCGTCGTTGCCACCTACGCGGATCCGGCCACCCGACTTGCGGACGGCAGCGAGCATCCCTTCTTGGTCGTGATGGATTACCCCCAGGGAAAGATCGCGTTTCTTGCTGGAGAACTTTGGCGGTTGCGGGCGTACCGCGAAGCCTTCTTCGAGCGCTTCTGGATCAAGCTGGCTCGCTACGTCTCCTCCGGCACGCGGACCCGTCAAAACAAGCGGGGGGTGCTGGTCATGGGCAAACAATTCACCGCCGGCAATTTTGTTCGGATCGAAGCCCAACTGTTCGGCCCCGACTCTCAGCCTCTGCCCGACTCCGCTCACGTCCGCGCCTATCTCACGCCCACGCTGAGCGATGATCCGAGGCAGCGCCAGGAAGTCAAACTCAACCCCAAACGGTCGTCGGTCTCGTGGGGCGGCTGGTTCCAAGGTCGGTATCTGGCAACCGCACCCGGGGAATATCGCATCGAAATCCCCATTCCCGGCAGCCCCGATGCGCTTCGAGGAAAGTTCCTCGTCAAGGAATCCAACCCCGAGATGGACCTTGTTCGCCCCGATTGGAGCGCGATGTATCAACTTGCCGGTGATGTGGAGGAAATCCTTCCGCGACTGGACCGAGCCACCGCTGATCAGGCTCGCCTCGTCCTGTCGAGGAAAGCCGCCGCGAATCCGTCGTCTCCGAGCAACACGGCGGCTCCCACGAACGCCCCCTCGACTGCCGACGGCGAGAAAGCTGGGGAGGAGCCGCTGCGACTGTTTTTCTCCTTGGCAAATGCCGACTTGATTCCCGACCTGATGACCACGCAAACGAAGGTACAACGTCATCGCGGCCCGATCGACGATTTGTGGGACGACGGTCCCGTGCTAGGGGCCGACAATCGCGGGCAACCCATCATCGTTCCTTGGGTTTTGCTCGCCCTCGTCGGCCTGCTCTCTACCGAATGGCTGATCCGCAAGTTATTGCGCTTGGCCTAAGTCTCTTCGCAGGAGGGCGGCGATCCCACCCTAGGTGAACGATGAAACGAGAAACCCACGTGAAACTGCGAGCATGACCAATTCGACAACTTCGCTGACGCGAATCACCCCCGAACTGACCGAGCGAATCCGCTCCCCGTTGTACCGCCTTCGGGGAACCATTCGCCGCTATCTGCTGTGGGACACCCTGGCATTAACCATCATTGCTTTGGCGGTCTGGTTTTGGGTCGGTCTGCTGCTGGACTACGGCGTTTTCAAAGTCACGGGTTGGGACTGGGTTCAAGTGTTACCTCGGTCGGTCCGCCTCATCGTGTTGCTGGCGGTCAGTGCGGTCATCGTCGCGGTGGTGGCGATGTCGCTGCGGTCGCTGATTCGGCGGTTTCGGCCCGAATCGCTGGCCTTGGTTTTGGAACGCCGTTTCCCCGACATTCTCCGCGATCAACTCATCACCGCTGTCGAACTTACGGATTTGGAACGGGCAGAAGCCTACGGTTACTCCCGACAAATGATCGTCGTGACGGTCCGCGAGGTCAGCACGCGAGTGGACCGCCTCCCGATTCGCGATGTCTTCAATTGGGGGCGACTGTATCGTCGGGTGGCATGGTCAGGAACGTTGACCATCGGCCTCTTGATCGTGACCGCGATCGGTTATCTGGTGGGGACCCGCCAGGGATCGCTGTCGGACTTCGGCTATCGCTTCTGGGATGTCGCCTCCATTTGGTTTGAGCGCAACGTCCTGCTACGTGAGACACTTTGGCCCCGACGCGCCCTGTTGCAATTGTTGGACTTCCCGACGACGGGCGAGTTGCGGATTGGCCGCGATGCTCCGAGCCCACGTCTGCGGGTCCAGGCCCTGAAATGGGTGATCGCGGACGCGGCGACGCCGGAGGGTTGGCGTGCTCTGCGGTGGAGCGATTTGAGCCAGACGTGGTTGTTCGGCCCGAGCGTCCCGAGGTTGCCCGTGGCGTTGCTCGTGCCCCCCTCGGAAGCGGCTACGGTGGCTCCACCCGACGATCCTTCGTGGACTTTGGACCGAGTCGAGAAACTTTTGGAGCAAGAAGAAACACGGCGTCGCTTGTTGGCGGGAGGCATGACGGCGGAGGAGTACGAGGCTCTGCGCAGCGTCTTCGATGTATTGGAGCAAAGGACTGCTTCCGCAGCCATGACTCGACGCCTCCGCAAGCTCCAGATCCCAAGCGATGTCCGAGTTCACTACTGGGGAGTCAAAAGCACTGAAGAAGCCCCCATGGCGCGGCAACAGACCGGCACGAACGAGTACTCCATCGTTCTCTCGGACCTGAAAGAGTCCATTCGGTTTTATGTCGAGGGGGAAGACTACGCCACTTATCCCTATCGACGCATCACTTTGGTTCCTCCGCCGATGCTGATCCATCTGGAGAAAGACGAATATTTGCCGGCTTACCCTTATCATCGGCCGCCCGCGGATGGAACGGCGGAAGATCTGAAGGGCAAGCGACAATCCCGCCGGGCCGTCGGCGTCAGTTTGACAGGAAGCGTTTCCAGATTGGAGATTGCCAGCGGCTCCGATCTGGTGCTTCGCGGCGAAGTCGATAAAGAACTGTCCGAGGCTCGACTGCGGTATCGCACGGCCGGACCTGAGGGCGAAGCGGGTCGGACTCAGTCGCTCGCCTTGGGTCCAGACCGTCGAAGCTTTGAAATCGCTTTCCGCCGCATCACTCAGCCGATCGAGTTCGACTTCGAGTTCATCGACACGGATCAGGTGCGGTCGCTTCGGCAAATGATCATCCAGCCGAACGATGACCGCCTGCCGGAGGTCAACGCCGTTGTCGAGACAATCCGCAAGGTCGGCGGCAACTACATGTGTACCCCCTACGCGATGATCCCCTTCGCCGGAACCGTCCGCGACGATCACGGCCTGAGCCGGATCGATTATGCCGCGAGCTACACTCGGGTCGAGTCGTTGCAAGCATTAGCCATGCGTGCCGCGGTGGCAGCGGGGGTGTTGCCGGTCGTGAACGGCGCCTGGGCGCCCCGAGAATTGCTGGCGGCTCCGGGCATCGTCGAATATCTCGTCCGCCTCAGCGACAGTCGTGAATCGGTCACGGCTCTACCGCCCATCCCGCTGCGGACCTTCCTCGAACTGGTCCAAGAGAAAGACCGCGAGCATCGCTTTGGCAAAGACGACCTCGATCGCCGTCTGGCGGACGGCAACGCTCCTCTAGAAGAATGGAAAAGGCAACGTCAGATTACCCAATTCGACATCAAGCCCACTCTTGAATGGCTCGACCTGCGCGATCACGTCCCGGAGTTTCAAAAAGGCCTGGATGCCACGATTCGACCCCGCTATCGACTTCGTGTCACCCTTCAGGCGAAGGACAACAACGTCGAGACGGGGCCGCACCTCGGCCAGAACCCGGAGACATTCACCTTCCTGGTCGTCCCCTATGAAGAACTCCTGGCCGAGATGAACAAGGACGAAGAAGCCCTCGGCTACAAAGCGCAAGAACTCTCCGACAAAGTTGAGGAGATCCGGAACGCGCTGGACAAGGTCGTCGAACGCATGCCTCGGGAACCCGGCAGTGACGATTTTCGAGCCTCGGCTTCACGCATGGAGGAAATTCTGATCGAACTGGAGAAATCCAGCGACCTGGCGCGGGAGATCCTGACCGATTGCCAACGGCTCTTAAAAGAGGGGCAGTATAACCGCCTGCCGCAAAACTTCATCGAAAACAAGGAACGGATCATCGGTTTGATTGACGAAGTCTTGCGGAACCACTTTGAACGTGCGCGGGAAGCGCATGGACTGTTCCGTGATGCCTTGCAGACCCGGCAGCCGGTGGTGGCGTCCATTGTCGATTCCAGCCGACAACGCCAAGACGAACTCATCCGCCAGATCGATCAGATCCGCGACCTGCTGGCGACCGCGTTAGGCATCACCAAGATCGCCAAGCATCTTTCGGAGGTGATCCAGAATCGGCTCGACTTCGGAGCCTTGACCCAGCTCGTCTTGCAGGATGCCAAGGACAAAATCGAACATAGCCTCGGTGAACTGTCGCCGTCGGCACCGGCCATCGAACTGCGACGCGGTGAGCGACGCCTGGTGACGATCGACCTGGGCCGCGATGATTTTGTCCGCGGTCGACTCGCCGTTTCCCTGACCGTCCCGCCGGCCAGCGGATTGACCGCGGTCAGCCCGGTGTCTGTGGCGCGGTTGGCACCCACGGCTCAACTGGAAATCGTTGCCGGGGACCAGACCGGCACGTTCGACGTCACCGTGCAAATCACCAACCCGGATGGAACTCCCATCGCTTACAAAGACGGCAAACCCTTGATTCTCCGAGTGACGGTGCGATGAACAGGAGCCGGGATCGACCGGGAAATTCACGGTCGTCCCACGAGGTTGGGCTGTATTCCTAACCGTTTGTCAGGTATGCTTTTGATTAGAAGAAGGCGTCACATGCGGGAACGAGGGAGTGAAGGAACGGTCGAAGTCGGCGTGACAATCGGCCGGATTCGTTGTTGAACCTGGTGGGTTCAGTCGTCAACAATGGGTGGGCCGAGGTGATTCTTCGGGTTCGGACCGGCATCAGTCCGGAGATCGTGGGAGTGGGGTCATGACGGGCCGGTTGATCGGGAAAATCGGATGTTGGGCCATTCTGCTCGGCTCGGTCGCTTGGGCACAATCGCCACGGCCCGAGACGGAGCGGCCCACCGACTCCTCGGCGGCGAATCTGATTCGCTCGACCGATCGCGCCGCCGCCGAATACAAGAAGTTCGAGGACTCCTTGCTCCGCCTCGTCCAGCGAATGCGAAAAAGTGCCCGGATCGAAGAGCAGCAAAAAGCCGAGGCTCTCCAACGAGCGATCGATATCGCCAACAAAGAGCAAGTCGAGAACCGCTTTCAGAAGCTGGTTGCCCTGCTGGTCGGCAGTCGAGAACTGACAACCGACGAATTGGAGAAGGTCGCCGGTCAGAATGAGGAACTGGTCAAAATCCTTCGGGAGATGCTCAATATCCTGCTGACAGACAATGAGTTGTTGCTGAAGCAGGAACAGATCCGCAAGTTGACCGAGTTGATTAAGCAGGTCGACGCCATCATCAAAGCCGAAAAAATCGAACAAACGAAGATGGATGGCCGGCGGGTTCCGAGTGAGGCGATCGCAAAGACGCAGCAAGGCATCACCAAGGCAACGGAGAGTGTCGCCCGTTCGCTGGGAGGAAAAAAGGCCGACGCGACCCCTCCCGTCGCAGGCGAGTCGAGGAAAGGCGACCCCCGAGCCGGCGAGAACAAAGACGACACTCAGGAAGCAAAAGGGTCGGCCAAAGAACCGATGAAGGACGGCGAGTCGAAATCGGGCGAGTCGAAATCGGGTGAGTCGAAATCGGGCGAGTCGAAGTCGGGTGAGAATCCAGCTAGTGAAAGTAAACCGCGGCAAGACGCTGCCTCGGCCGAGTCGAAGAATCGTCCCGATCACAAGGCAGACGCAAAGGGGAGCTCTGGAGAAAGTCCCTCGGGGCCGATGGGAGATGCCAAGCCCTCGCAGGGGCAAAGTAAGCCCTCCCCCAGTTCGACTCCGTCGGGTGAGAGCAAGCCGAACCAACCCGCGTCCAGTCCGTCTTCCTCCCCGAGCTCTCGATCGGGGGAAGAGGAGGCCAACGTCAAAGCACAGAAACAGATTCAAGACGCGATTCAGAGTCAGAAGAAGATTGAAGAGGAGTTGAAGAAAGACCAACGCGAGGCGGCATCGCGTCACACGGACGACGCCATTGCCAAGCTCGAAGAGTTGAAAAAGGAATTGGAGCGCCGACTCCGGCAATTGCGTGAGGAGGAACTGGAGCGGCTGCTGGCCAACTTGCAAGCCCGCTGTGAACGGATGCTGGCGATGCAAATCGAGGTGCAGGCGGGGACCCGACGAGTGTATAGCGTCATTCAAACTCTGCCCGACAAACGACCGACTCGGATCGAAGAGCAACAGTCGCAGCAGTTGTCCAGCCGCGAGGCCGAGATTGTCCGCGAGGCGAATCGGACCTTACAGCTGATGAGTGCGGAGGGATCAGCGGTTGCTTTCGCTCTGTCGTTAGAGATGGTGCGAGACGACATGAAGGTGATTGAGCAACGGCTGGATCGTTACGACGTGGGCGAGTTCACGCAGCAGATCGAGCAAGACGTGATCGACGCTTTGAAGGAGATGATCGAAGCGTTGAAGAAGAAACGTCAGGAAATGCAGCAGAATCGCAGCAACCCTCCGCAGCCGAACAATAATCCGCCGCCGCCCCAGCGATTGCTGGATTTGCTCGCGGAATTGCGGTTGATTCGGTCACAGCAGTTGCAAGTGAACAAGCGGACGATCGACTATGCCCGGCACTACCAGGGCGAACAGGCGGATGATCCGGCGATCCAAAAGGAATTGGAAGCGATTGCGAAACGACAGATCAAGATCGAGGAGATGCTGAAGAAGATTGCGACCGGGAAGAATCGCTGATTTAATGGTAAGGAGAGTCGCGGCAAAGAGTTGTTTCTCTCGATGGCGGCTCGAAGGAGGGTATCCCGTGGTTCGACGCTCGTGGTGGAAAGCGATCGGCGTTCTGGCCGTGATGGTGAACATCAACCCAGCGAGGGCAGCGGAGCCGTCGGTCGTGCCGCAGGTGTACAGCTTCGGCACGTTGCGACTGGCTTCCGCCGAGACAGCACGTCAGCAGGCTTTGGATTGGCTGGCGCAAGCCGGTCTCTTGAATCCCACGACGCAGCAAAAAGTGGATGCGATCTGGTCGGATGCGACTCGACCGCTGTTGGACAAGGTCGCGGCCGTTTTGGCGATAGATCCCGCCGCCGACCGTTTGCTGCGCGAAATCGCTGACCTCAACCGGAGCGTGCCCAAGGAAGTACCTGCCCTTATCAAGGACAAAAAACAGCCCGCCTTTTACCGAGCAAACCTGGCGCTGATCTTCGCGAGACAGATCAGCAGCCGGCGCGTCTACGAAGAAGCCTTGGAGGCTCTGAAGTCGGTTCAACCGGAAGATGTTGTCGATCCTGCGGCGTACCTGTTCCACAAGGCCGTCGCGGAGCATGCATTGATCCGGAAAGGCGATGCGAGCCGAACGATCCTCCGCCTTTTGGATGATGTCGCGGACGCGCCCGAGCGGTACAAGATGGTGGCCAGCCTGATGCTCCTGGACCTGCAAACCTGGCGAAACGACGAAAAGGACCTGCTCCAAATCAGCAAATTGATGGATAACAGCGGCCGACGTCTGGATCTAGCGCGGGGCGGACCGAAGACGCAGGAGATTCAAAAGAAAATCATTTTTCGGCTCGATGAGGTGATCAAGGAGCTGGAAAATCAGTGCAACGGGAACTGCAGCGGCAACGGGGGAAATTGTCCGGGCGGGAAACCGGGCAGCGGCGGCGGCGCCAATCCCAGCGCTCCGATGCAGGACAGCAACATTGCCACGAACGGCGGACCGGGTCGCGTGGATGAAAAGAAGCTGAAAGAACTCGCTGAAGTCTGGGGCAAGCTCCCCGAAAAAGAGCGGGCCAAGGCCATGATGGAACTCACCAAGGATTTACCGCCCCGGTATCGCGAAATCATCGAGAACTACGCCAAGTCGTTGGCTCGCGGACAGAAGTGAGCGGCAATTGGGCTGCCCTTGTCCGACCCATCGGGATCGCATTTGCCGTGGACGCTGGCGTTCGAGTTTCGACTCCCGCGCCGGCGAACAGTCGGCGGTGGATCGGTTCATTTCGAGTTCGTCCCATGCGCACTGTGGTCGTGCTGATCCTCGTCGTTTGGATCGTCGTCGTGGCCGATTCCGTCTCTCGGGCCGCTGAGATCACGACGCTCAAGGGCGAGAAACTTGTCGGTGATCTTGTATCGTTCAACGGTCGTGAACTCGTAATCCGCGTCGACCAAAACCCGCAAACCCTGCCGGTCGCGGAGCTTCTCGTGGTTCAGCTTCGCTCGCCGGAGTCGGTCTCGCTGCCCAAAAAATACATCGACGTGGAACTTGTGGATGGTTCGCTGTTGCGGGCTTCCGCGGCGGTGATGAAGGGCAAGAAAGTACATCTGGTCTTGCTGGATGGCCGCGAACTCGTCATCGAAGTGGCGAAAATGGCCTACATCCTGAACAATGCTCATGATCCCGTCGTCCGTCAAGCGTTCGACACCGTCGACTCCGAACGTGTCAAAAGCGACCGTTTCTTTGTTCGGCGGGACCGGCGATTGGACGGCCTGGAGGGCACCTTCGGCGATGCCAGCGACGATGGTAAGTCGATTGCCTTCACGACCCGAGATGGGGAGACCCGTCGACTGCCGCAGGACCGACTCGCCGCTCTGATGTTCAATAACCGATTTGAAGGAAATATTCCTCCGACTCTCTGCCGCGTCGCAGACATTCATGGCAATCGTCTGAATGTCCAGAAGGCGACACTCAGCGATGGAACATTGAAGATCGTGACCGTCGGTGATCTCGCGATGGAATTTCCGCAACTTGATTCGCTCGTCGTTCTCGACTTTGGCAAGGACAAAATCGTTTACTTGTCGGAGCTGAAGCCTGTGGTCGAGGATCGAGGGTTCGATGAACTGCCGGTGGTCGTCGCGCGGGATGGGAACCTGGATTTTCAGCCGATCCAGTTGGAGGGGCGAGTCTACAACCGAGGATTGACGCTCCACGCCCCGTTGGTGCTGACGTTCGAGCTCAATGCGGAGTACAAAGAGTTTCAAACCGTTCTGGGAATCGATTCCTCCGTCCAAACGGCCAGTCATGTGCGGCTGGTGATTGAGGGTGACGGCCGGCCTTTATTTCAAACCGAGGTGAAAGCGAAGGAAGCGCCCAAGCCAGTGAGCTTGGATGTGCGCAAGGTCCGGCAACTGACCATCCGCGTCGAGCAAGTGGCCGGCTTGCCGTTCGGACATCAATTGACCTTGGCCGACGCCCGGGTGACCAAGTAACGCCCTCAAAGCGTCAGCAACAGAGAGGCGAAGAATCGATCGTCTAAAATGGAATCGTGCCGGGAACAACGACGAGAATTTCGCATGGAAAATCGCCTTTTACTGGGGATGGTCGTCGTAGCGATCGCCGGACCTTGGGCCGTCGCGGATCTGCCCCGCGTTCGACTCGCGGAACAGGAACGCGCTGCCGTCATTGAGAAAGTTCGGCCCGCTGTCGTGGCGATCTATGCCCGAGGCGGTCAGGGGGGCGGGTCCGGAGTCGTCATCGACCCCGCAGGATTTGCTCTCACAAACTTCCACGTCGTTCAAGGGGCCGGTCCCGTGTTGCAATGCGGACTGCCGGATGGCGAAATCTACGATGCGGTGCTGGTCGGCTTGGATCGGGTTGGCGATGTGGCGTTGATTCAACTTCTTCCCAAAAAGGAGGGCACGCCCTTCCCCTTCGTCACCATGGGTGACAGCGATCAAGTGCGGGAAGGCGATTGGTCGCTGGCGATGGGC
>CAKZUU010000255.1 GCA_937922175.1 uncultured Gemmataceae bacterium | reverse complement strand
TTGACGATCGCATTCAACAACAGGCGGATGTCCTCGGGATGCTCCCCTTGCAGCTTCACCTCTAAAACCTGCGCGTTTCCTGGTGCGTTGAAGGTCAACGCCTGTTCCAACCAAGACAGCGGATCGCCCATTTCCCTAAGGGTTAGAAGTTGGTTGAGCTTGGGATCTCTCAATGCCGCGTTAATCACCTTCTGGTTCTTAATCAGGGCAATCTGCGTTTGGCGGAAGTTGTCGAGAGAGACATCCTCAACGGGGCGAAAGGTTAACGACGGCGTCCGCGGATTCAATTCCAGCACTGCCCGGGCGGTGTACTTCCCGGCGGGGGTAAAGAAGTAAATGGAAAGCGCCACCAGCAGCCCGGCAACGGGCGCGAGGAAGGCAGCCAATTGCCACCGCCTTTTCAACGCCTTCAACAGGGCCAAGCCGTTTGGCGGTGCGGTGACGATCGGTGGCGGAGGTGCCACGCCCGGTGCTAGATTCGGTCCCCACGCCGGGGAAAGCGGCAATAGGCCGGCAATGGAGGGATCCGCCTCCGACACGATCTTGTCACTCATCTTGGGCGGATTGGTTGTCATGGTCGCGGCTTCTCATGGGTCAGATCTTATCCGTCGGCAGAGGCCCTTGGCTTCGCGGTCGGACGCCAAACGCCACCTCGATGTCCTCGGGAATTTCTTCATCCACCAAAACATACGTCAAAAACTTCATTTCGAGCCACAACATCACCAACGCCAACGGCATCATCAACCAACCCGCCAAATCATGAAACACCATGTCCGCTAAGCGGCTTCCCACCCAAACATGCAAAAAACCCGTCAACGTAATGCGAACCACGTTCGACACGACGGCGATGGGAATGCTGCTGACCACCAAGATCGTCCGATCCAACAGGGGACGCGACACCACCGCCGCAAAACCGAAGCTCAGGGCCACGAAAATCAACAGCATTCCCAAACCGCTGCACGCTTCCGCGACACCCAAGCGCAAATCCTCAATGAGGATGACGTTGCCTTCCGACACGGCCGGTAATCCCGCCAGCTGAAAAATCGCGGTACTCGCACGAGTCGCGATGGATTGCAACTCTCCTCCCAACGACCGCTCAATTCGATACGGCAAGGGAAACATAAAAATGAGAAAAGCGACCGAGGGCCACGCCCATCGCAGTGTGTTGCCCCCACCTAGGAAAACAAAAACTCCTGCCACGCACACGACAAATGCGAGACCGTCGAGCCAATCGCTGGAGTAGGTCAACAGATTCCCCAGCCGAATCAGGACGCCCAGAGTGAGAAAAGCCATCCCTTGGACGTGGAATCCCCACGCGAGTTTCGCCATTTGGTCGCGTCGGAGCCAAAGGAGGACCACGGCAAAGATCGGCACAAGATAGCCATGAGAGTATTGGGGATCTGCCATCCACCTCCGGGATGACGCCGTCAGGGTCGGCCAAAACGCCCACAGCAACATCAAAAAGACCACCGCTCCCCCAAGGCGGACCAACGGGGGTATCGAAGACCAGTCGTTGGCAGGCGGATCGGTCACGGGCGGTGCTTCGATGCAGGCGGACTCCTGGCTTCCTTCATTGAGCGGTCGCTTCGCTGGGAATTGATGATCGATGGAACGCCGCTCGACATCAGTCCTTGCGGTTAGTACTTCGCCTCATCAGCTTACACTTTCGCCACCAAACAGGCAACGCTGGGGCCCGATATATCGTGAAGCCATCTTCCGCAGTAACCGACGACCGATGAAAAATCTGCGGGATTTCTCCCCCATCGCGATCAGCGGATGCGGCGGAGGTCTCACTCCGGGAAGAGCCAAAGAAAATTGATACCCCCTGAAAAGAACATCAAGCACCGGATTGCCCGGTATCGCCGGAGAGAGGTCGTTCGAGCTCCGCCGAAATTCCGGTTTTTCAACCCGTTCGCGCCTGCCGAGAGTCGTCCTCGGATTGTCGAAAAGGGTTTCGCATTGTATCGTGTCATTTTGGTATTGGTAGTAGAGGCGGGAGCGACGTCATCATGACCATGAAATGTGAGATTTGCGGCAAGAGGCCGGTGCTCGGGAACCAGATTTCTCGGCGTGGTAAAGCGAAATATCTGGGTGGCGTGGGTCGGAAAGTGACCGGGATTTCTCGAAGGACCTTTAAACCCAACCTCCAGCGGATTCAAGTCCAGTTGGATGGCGGAGGAGTTCGAACCGTGCGGGTATGTGCGGCATGCATTCGTGCAGGCCGTGTGACGCGGCCGCAACGCCGTCAGCCCTTCCAGATGCCGGCCCTGTGAGTTGTGTTAGCGATGACGATCGCAGAGATTCAAGCGTTGGCCCAATTAGCTCGGCTGGAACTGTCTCCCGACGAAATGACACGCCTGACGAGCGAATTGACGTCCATCCTTGCCTACGCTGATCACATCCAAAAGATCCCGCTTGAGGGGGTCGAACCCACGGCGCACCCGCTCGACGCCGTGAACGTTTGGCGTGATGACGTACCCGCGGTCTCGCTTCCCGTCGAGGATGCTCTCGAGAGTGCGCCCGACGCCGAGCGTAACGACGATCAGGGTGGTTTTTTCTTGGTGCCCGCTGTCCTCGAGTGAGCACGTTGGCTGAGCGGCGCGGCCACGGACAAACGGCTCGCGATTCGACCCCAAATTTAAGGTGGAGCAGATCATGATGGCCCGGCTGGTTTTTTGTGTTGGAATCCTCGGCCTGTTGACGATCGGCTGCGACGACGGCGAGAAAAAGCCTTACCCCACGACCTCGCAAAGCCCCGCGATTCCCCTCCCGCCGGGAATGAAATCTCCCCAACCGGACAATCAACCGGCCGGTGAAGCGAAACCAGATAAGCAATGAGATGGTCGGCTCGGATGCCGAAGTCAACCTTGATCTTCCAAGCCAGGTTGCTGTTGCCTCGGAAACACTCGTTGGCCCGCAATCCATGTCTCCGCCACCTCGTGGGTGGATTCCAAGAGCATCTCCAGCGGGTCGCTGTCTTCGACGGGCAACGGAACCACGGCGAAGTCGGCGAACTTGCCTGGTTCGAGAGTTCCCGTCCTGTCGAGCCAGCCCAGAGCAGCGGCACCCGCCGCAGTGGCCATCTCCACGATCGTCCGGGCGGGCAAATCCGGACGGACAGCGTGGAGAAATCGCATTTCGCCCAGCATGCTCAGATCCGGATTGGAAGCCAAGCTGTCGGTCCCCAAGGCGACACGCACCCCGCGATGGAGCAAGTCGGAAACAGGATGCGGCTGATGCCCGAACGATTCATGCGTCCGGGGGCAATACACGACCGTTGCATGGTCGGGGATTGGGGCGGTCGGCGCTAAATAATTACCGTGCACCAGGAGAGTCGGCTCTGAACCGTTCAACAGGCGAATGACATGTTCGGGACTCCGCGCCAATCCTAAAGGATCCCAAACACCCAATTCCTGCAAAAACTTCTTGAACGGACCACTCTGCTCCTCCAGCAACTCACGTTCTTCAAGAAACTCCGCGAGGTGAATCGCGACCGGCACCCCCGCCGATCCGGCAGCTCGAATCAGCGAGGTCCGCGTGCTGTACGGCGCGTGAGGACTCAGACCCGGACGGCAACGGTCGGTCGCCGTTGACTCCCCCAACCAACTTTGGGCCTTCTGCCATGCTTGTTCGGCTCGCTCTTTCGGCAACCCCAGCATCTCTCGATACACGATCGCACGAATCGGCGACTCGGCGATGGTACGCCAACTTCGGCCATCCCCAGTAATATCACCAATCAATGTCGTCCCGTGCCGAAGCGTTTCGGCCAGCCCTTGAGCGACGAAATTGTCGATCTCGTCTTCGGTCAACGATCGGCGGAACCGAATCACATTCATCAACCACTCGGTTCGATCATCGCCCGGAGGATTCAGGCCCCGTAATCCCGTGAGATCTAAGTGAGTGTGACAGTTTACGAAACCGGGCAAGATCACCGCGTTCCCGAAATCGATGTCCGCTTTTCGGCCTGCTCCCAACGAGACGATCGAGCCTTGAGCGATTTCCAAAACGGCGTTCTGCAGCGGCTCTCCCGCCGCTGGCAGTAACCAGCGAGCCGTCACGCGAAGGTGTTCGGTCTCCGACATTCCCTCCCTCGAACCGAGGCACAACTGGCAGCTTGATTGATTCCCCTGTGTGATTGCATCACGATGCCGAGCCGCTTTCAAGTCATTCGTCGGCCCCTATCAGCGCTGTAGTGTCGTGTTCAAACGTCGACCGAGCGTTGAAATCGCAGCAACATCTCACAAGAATGACGGAAAAGTATGATCTGGATTGTGGAGTCTGGAACATGGCTCAACCCAAAGGTGCCGCGTGTTGCGGGCTGGCGGTCGCGCTCGTTGTCATCGGATCGGCACCGAGCCTGTTGGCCGCCGATCCGGACGCCTCGCGTCCTCGAAGTTTCGAGATCCCCTACAAGTTGACCGCCACCAACCATGTCATGGTGCGGCTGAAACTGAACGGCAAAGGCCCCTTCAACTTTATCATGGACACCGGGGCACCGGCGACCTTCTGCGCGACCAAGATCGCTCAAAGGGCGGGTGTCGAACCGAATCGCCAGGGTTGGGGCAGATTCGAGACGTTGGAATTTGAAGGTGGATTGAAACTGACGAACGTCGCGGCGAAGATTGATGACCCTTTCCAACTCGAAGGGATGAACAGCTTAGGCATCGCGGGCGTCGAACTTCACGGGATGATCGGTTACAACTTCTTGGCACGCTATCGAATCACATACGACTTCACCAGCGACAAGCTGCTCCTAACCGAGTTGCCTGGCTTTGATCCCGGCGAGATTCCGGCGTTTGGGCGAGGCGGACAGGGCGGTCTGGAAATGATCGGCACTTTGATGAAACTG
>CAKZUU010000254.1 GCA_937922175.1 uncultured Gemmataceae bacterium | reverse complement strand
ATCAATCTGATTGAAGAGGCGATCATCGACGGCATCTCCTGCGTTATCATCGACATCAAGGGTGATCTGTGCAATCTTTTACTGCAATTCCCGGAACTGAAACCCGAAGACTTCCAACGTTGGCTGAATCCCGAAGATGCTCGCATCAAGAAATTGACCTTGGAAGAATACGCGCAACGTCTCGCCGAGACGTGGCGACAGGGACTCGCGGATTCGCTGCAAACGCCGGCACGGATCGAACTGCTCCGACAAGCGTCTGATTTGACGGTGTATACCCCGGGCAGCGATGCCGGCTTGCCGCTGGCGATCCTGAAAAGTTTTGCCGCCCCTCCGCCGGGACTCCCGCGCGAAGAGTTCGCGCAGCGGATCGATGCGACCGTGACCGCGTTGCTCGGTCTGACGGGAATTTCGTCGGACCCCGTGCAATCGCGAGAGCATGTATACATCGCTCAACTCTTGCTTCACGCCTGGAATCGCGGCGAAGATTTGGATTTGGCCCAACTGATCAGTCGCATCCAAAACCCACCGATGCGGACGATCGGTGCCTTCGATGTCGAAACCTTTTACCCGGAGAAGGACCGACTCAAACTGGCGTTGGCGCTCAACAATTTGCTGGCGTCGCCGAGCTTCGCCACTTGGATCGAGGGAGATCCGCTCGATTTGTCAGTGCTTTTGCCGAATGACCGGCCAAAACAGTTGATTTTCTACCTGGCGCACCTCGACGATTCGCAACGAATGTTTTTCCTGGCGCTCCTGCTCTCCGAACTCTTGAATTGGACGCGGAAGCAGCCCGGTTCATCGAGTCTGCGGACCCTCGTGTATCTGGACGAGGTCTTTGGTTATCTTCCGCCGCACCCCGCCAATCCGCCGACCAAAATGCCTTTGATGACCCTGATGAAACAAGCCCGGGCTTTTGGTGTAGGGATGCTGCTGGCCACGCAGAATCCCGTCGATCTCGACTACAAAGCACTTTCCAACGCAGGGACATGGATGGTGGGCAAACTCCAGACCGAACGCGACAAGGCACGTCTGATCGCTGGCCTGGAGGGGGTCGCCGCTGAGCGGGGGACTCTGAGCGATCGTGCCTACCTCGACAATGTCATCTCCGCCCTGGGTAATCGGGTCTTCTTGCTGCATGACGTTCATCGACCCAAGCCCGTGTTGTTCCAGACACGTTGGGCCTTGTCCTTTCTTCGCGGTCCCATGACACGTGAGCAGATCGCGGAGTTGATGGCGGAGAAAAAGTCCGAAGTGCCCATGCGGGCGATGTCGCCGACACAATTACAAGCGATTCGTGCCGAAGACCAGACGTTCCGAGGTCAGATTTGCCGCCAGCCGCCGATTCGGGAGTCGTCGGTGAATCACGTTCGCCCCATCCTTGTTCCGGGCATCGAGCAGTATTTTTTACGTGTCTTGCCGCCAATCGGCGCTCCCATTCGAGGCGATGATCTGACTCCTCCCACTCGGTCGCTGATGTACCGGCCCGCGTTGCTGGGTGTGGCTGAAGTCGATTTCGTGAATCGGCCGCGCGGCATCGAGTTGACCCGATCGTATTGCCTACTGGTCGAAACGCTGACGCCCGAGGGTAATCCGGATTGGTCGTTGGCGATGAACATCCCACCGAACTTCGCGGACAGTCCCGAACAGCCGGCCCAGTGGATTGGCGTGCCCGAGGGCTTCGGCCAGCCACGGAAACTAACCTCGTGGCGGAAAGCCTTTTCGGATTACTTGTTCGCCACCGCTCGCATAATGCTTTGGGAGTGTCCCAAACTGGAACTTCGCAGTAACCTGGGAGAGGAATGGGCAGAGTTTTCGCAGCGTTGCCGTGTGGCAGCGGAGCAAAAGGCGGAGGAAGATCTGAAGCAGGCGGAACTGGAGTATCTGGCCGAGAGGAAGCTGTTAGCGGAAAAGCTTCCGGTCGTTCCGCCGCCCGCGTCGCGGTCGTCCGTCTGGGAGGCGCCGATTTTGCGCTGGTTCAAGCCCAAACCGAATAGAATTGTCCTGGGTCGAGGCGAACCCATGAGCCGGCAACGTGAGGCCCAGGTTCGTGAAAAAATCGCCCGACTCGATGCTGAATGGCAACGACGACAAAGTGAAATCACCCGAAAATGGCTTGCGGCTGCGGAGAATTACAAGGAACTGGTGGTTTCGGCTCAGAAAAGCCGGATCCGGGTCGTGCAATTCGGGGTCGCGTGGGTGCCGTATTGGCATCTCGTCTACAGCGATGGTTTGTCGGAGACGCTCCCTGCATTCGCTCGGGAACGGACCGAATGAACGCTTTGGATCATTCCGTCCCCAACAGAGGGCATACACATGTCACGTGTCTTAAGCGATCGCGCCGTCGCCGAGTATCGGCAGCGAGGTTTTTACCTGGCCAAGGGCTTTTTCGATGCCGACGAAATCGACCTGCTCCGCCGAGCCGCCAAGGAAGACCACGAATTGGACAAGCGCTCCTTCGGGCGTGCTGACGGTGAAGGAGGGACGGTCCGTTTGTCGCTGTGGAATCATCCCGGCGAAGGCATTTACGGCATGTTCGCTCGTTGTGAACGCATGGTCCGCTCCTGCGAGAAGATTCTCGGTGGGGAGGTCTACCATTACCACTCGAAGATGATTATGAAGGATGCCCGCGTCGGTGGGGCGTGGACGTGGCACCAGGACTACGGCTACTGGTATCAGAACGGAGTTCTGATGCCCCTTCTGACAAGTGTCTTCATCGCCGTCGATCCTTCGACCAAAATGAACGGCTGCTTACAGGTCATCGAAGGATCGCACCTTTGTGGCCGCATCGATCACATTCTCACGGGAGATCAGGCCGGCGCCGATCGGGAGCGGGTCGAAGAGTTGTTGAAGCGGCTGCCTTTGGTCTACGTCGAGATGGAGCCGGGTGATGCCGTCTTCTTCGATTGCAACTTGCTGCATCGCAGCGATCAGAACCGCTCCGACCAACCACGTTGGTCGATGATCTGTTGCTACAATGCGGCGCGAAACAACCCGTACAAGGAATCACACCACCCCCGATACACGCCGTTGAAGGTCGTTCCCGACCGTGCCATCCGCGAGGTCGGCATCAAGCGATTCGCCGACGACACGTCAGACGTCGCCTGGTTGGAAAACGAGAAGGACCGCAGCGCGAAAATTCTGGCGCAAAAGCCGCAGCCGCAAGCTTGATGTCGGCTCGTCCTTCCTTCTCGAATTTCGAGTATGGTCTCAACGGAACAGTTGTGGCGCGAACTCACGGAGATATTCGCGCCAAACGATCCATGTGTGGCCGCCCTCGGTTTCCTTGGACACCGGATGAAAGCCGTGACGCCTCAACATCGCGATGGTCTCGCGCGTCCGGCTCAGCAGAAAATCCTCTTTGCCGGTGGCGAACCAGAATAGCTTCCATTCTTTGCCCGCGTCGTCTTTTAAAGATGCCTCGTTTTGCTTTTCCCAATCGTCGATTCGTCCAAGGACACCGGAGCTGAAGACGCCGATGTAGGCGAAGTCTCTCGGCCGGCGCAAGGCCGTGCTCAAGGTTTGTGCCCCGCCCATGGAAAGTCCGGCAAGGGCCCGATGTTCGCGTCCCACGAGGACTCGGTAGCGGGATTCGATCATGGGGATGATGTCATGGAGCAAATCGTCCTCGAACCGCGCGTTGCCCAAAGGATTGTTGCTACCCGAGGAAGGCGACCCCCCGAAGCTGAAAGGCCCCGTATGCCCCGCCGGCATGACCACGATCATGGGCTTCGCCTTTCCCGCAGCGATGAGATTGTCAAGGATGAAATGAGCCCGCCCGACAGATGTCCAAGAATCGTCGCTGTCGCTCGCCCCATGAAGCAGATAGAAGACAGGGTATTTTTCCGTGCTGGATTCGTAACCCGGCGGGGTATAAACCGTCAGCCGACGCCACCGGCCGAGTGTCTTCGAATGATAGGTCACCCGGCTGACCGCACCGTGCGGAACGTCGGCAAGATCCATGAAAGCAGATCCTGGGACATGAAGAACGCTCCATACATTGTTGTTGGACTCGCTAACAGCGGGGTTCTGCGGATCCACAACCGCGACACCGTCGACTCGGAAGACGTAGCGATACGTTCCCGGCGGAATCGGACCGACGGCGATTTCCCACACGTTGGTGTCGCCTTTTGTCAACGCTTTGGGTTGAAAGCCGATCCCGGGAATATCACCGGCCGACAGACCGACGTTCTC
>CAKZUU010000253.1 GCA_937922175.1 uncultured Gemmataceae bacterium | reverse complement strand
GCAATCGCCGTAAAGCACGAGAAGGGTCTCACCGCGTGGCACGATGGAGACGACGGCCAAGCGGTCGCGAACGCCGCCGTTGTCGATCCTCCAATGGACGAGGATGCCCTGCTCGTTTCCGACGTTGTCTTTGCGTTTGCCCTCGATTTCTTGGATTTGGCTATTCGGGTTGCCTTCCCGCTGCTGCTTGGCGAGGAGGTGGGCCTTCACCTGCTCCACGATGTCGCCTCGCATTTTCTTCAAATTGAGAACGATCAGGTCGGCGGCCAAAGTCGGTTTACGGGGGTTCATCGGATCCATCGCTCGGAGCACGAGGTCCGCCTCGGGATCGTGGGCCTTTGGATCATCGTCAAGTTGCCAACGGCCGGTTTCATCGACCAGGCGGTAACCTTTGACTTCCTTGCCCGTGAAGACGCGCTGTTCTTTTGCTTCGGTGGACGGTCGCGGTCGTCGACCGGTGAGGCGGAAACCGGCGAGGATGGCATTCCACTCGCTCTCGCCTTGGAAGGCCGGCGGAGTCAGATAGTAAAGCCAATAGCCCAGTCGGTCGTGCGTAAAGAAGACGACCTGCCCCGTGAGTTCTTCCTCCGGAGATCGGCCGTCAAAGGTGAAGCGATGAGTGGGTTGACCCGCGACAGGTGGACCTTCCAAGGGGGGGGCATCAGCGGGCGGGTTGGTATCGAAGCGCCGATTGAAAAATTGGGCGAGCTTTCGGCGTGCCTCGACATCCATTTCTCGAGGCGACGGGGTGCGGTCCTTGAAATCGACGACATCCAGAGCGACGTATCGAGGATCGGCTTCCGAATTCATGGCGGCAAACTGACTGACCTGCAATCGGGACTTCATTCCAGGGTGGTCCTCCCAGTCCTGGGTGGGTAGGTCCAACGCGAAAAGATAGTCGGCATTGCGATAACCGGGCAACTTGGGTTGAGTGATGGTTCCCTTACCGCGCGAACTGACGACGGCTGCCACGATACCGAAGGCCACGAGCAGCAAAAAGCCGCCGATGACTGCCGAGTAAACCATCACGTCTCGGGAGCGTCGAGTCGCGGTATGGTGAACGATGGGCGGGCCTGGCGTGACGGGCGGAGGCGGCGCCTCGGCCACCCGGCTGCGGAGTTGAATCGTTGACCGGCATTTCGGGCATGTGACGGAGGTGACGCCGGTTAGCTCTTCCGCTGTGAACTGATGATCGCATCCAATCATCGGACAGGGGTAGCGCTGACTCATTCACATGACTCCCGTGGAGGGTTGTTTCTTGTCCATGGTCCACGACCGGCGCCCGAGTAGCGGACGAAATCAGGCAAATTCGGCATAAAACCGGCATGACGATTCAATTCACCATCCAAAGCCAAGACGGGACCGCCCGGGCGGGCCGATTCGTCACACCTCATGGCGAAGTTCTGACGCCGTGTTTCATGCCGGTCGGCACCCGGGCCAGCGTCAAGGGGGTCACGCCGGACCAGTTGCGCTTGGCAGGGGCTCAGATCATCCTGGGCAATACCTATCATCTTACGTTGCGTCCCGGCGATGAATTGATTCACGATCTGGGTGGATTGCACCGCTTCATGGCCTGGGATGGCCCCATTTTAACCGACAGCGGCGGATTTCAAGTCTTCAGCCTCGCGGATTTACGGCAAGTCAGCGATCAAGGGGTGGTTTTTCGCTCCCACGTGGATGGCCGAATCTTGGAGTTGACTCCGGAGAAGGCGGTTCGCATCCAGGAGAATCTCGGCTCGGACATCGCGATGTGCCTGGATGAGTGTCCGCCCGCGGATGCCGACCCCGCCAAGTTGCACGAGGCCGTTCGCCGTACCATCGACTGGGCACGCCGGAGTCAGCAAGCCCACGGTCGGTCGGATCAAGCGTTGTTCGCGATCGTGCAAGGCGGGCTGGATCTGGAGTTGCGGCGGTCGTGCGCGGAGCAATTGTCGCGATGGGATTTCTCCGGCTACGCTTTGGGTGGTTTCAGTGTCGGCGAGGCGCCGGAAGCGATGCATGCGGCCCTGCCCGCGTGTGCTTCCTTCCTTCCCGAAACCAAACCGCGCTATCTGATGGGGGTCGGTCGACCGCAGGACATCATCGTCGCGGTGGAGTCCGGTATCGACATGTTCGATTGCGTTCTTCCGACGCGCAACGGTCGGAACGCCTCGGCCTTCACCCGGGCCGGCACGTTGAGGCTGCGCAATGCGTGTCATCGCCGTGACCCCCGGCCGCTGGAGGACGATTGCCCTTGCTACACTTGCCGGCATTTCAGCCGGGCTTATCTGCACCATCTGTTCCAGGTCGAGGAAATGCTTGGCCCGACTCTGCTCTCAATTCACAATATCGCCCACTATTTGCGCCTGATGTCTGCCCTGCGGCAGGCGATTCAGCATCGACAAATCGCATCGTTTCGGAGCCAGTGGTTCCTCGCACCCTTGACGAGTCACGACAGGTGAAATGTGCCTCCCGACGAGGCCAGTCGGTTCAGTTCCGGAGTGATGGCGTATCTCGGTCCCAGCGATTCGAACTGTTGCAGCCATTTCACGACCTGGCCGACCCCCGTGGCATCGACCCAGCGGAGCAAGCCGCCACGCCAGGCCGGAAAGCCGATCCCCAGGATCAGACCCATGTCGAGATCCACCGGATCGCGGACAATGCTTTCGGCGAGCACGCGCGAGGCTTCGGTGACCATCGGCAAAAATAAGCGTCGTTGCAACTCCTCGATCGTGAAGGTCCGCGTCTGGCGGCGATGACGAGCGAGGATGGTCGCCAGTGACGGGTCATCCTCTCCCTTGAGCCCCTTGGGATATTTGTAAAAGCCGGCGGCGGTCTTTTGCCCCAAGCGACCCAGGGAAACGAGTTCCTCCAACAGGTTCGAGATGACGGTCCGCTCGGGAAAGGCGGCCTGAATGACTCGGCCGGCGAACAGGGCCGTGTCCAACCCGACGACATCGTATAAGGTGATCGGACCCATCGGCATCCCGAACACCGTCGCCGCTTGGTCCACGGCTCGAGGCTCCGCTCCCTCTTCGAGCAGCACCAACGCCTCGTTCATGTAGGGGAATAGGATGCGATTCACGAGGAAGCCCGGACCATCTTTCACGACGATCGGACTCTTGCCAATCTGCTTCGCCAACGCAACCAGGGTCACGACGGTGGCATCGCTCGTTTTTTCTCCCCGAATGACCTCGACCAGAGGCATCCGCTCGACGGGGTTGAAGAAGTGCATTCCCGCGAACCGCTCGGGTCGCTGCAACACCTGACTCATTCGAGAAATCGAAATGGTCGAGGTATTCGAGGCCAGGATCGCATCCGGTTTCAGCAATGGTTCGAGTTCTCGGTAGAGCTCGGTTTTGGCTTGTTCGTTTTCGACGATCGCTTCGATCACGACATCGCAGTCGGCCAACGATCCGATCGACGCTGCTGTTCCGAGCCGGGCCAGGGCGGCGACGAGGTCTTCGGGCTTCATCCGACCTTTGTCCGCAAGCGACTTGAAGCTGGCCGCGATGGCCTGGATGCCCTTCTCCAACGCCTGGGGGTTCGCGTCGAGGATCACGGTGGGAAGTCCCTTGCGGACATGGGCAGCGGCGATGCCGCTCCCCATGATCCCCGCACCCAAAACGCCGACCCGCGTAACTTTCGAAGGCTGGACCGAGACGTCCGCCACACCCGGATCTTTGGCGATTTTCTGATTCATGAAGAACACCGCGATGAGCGCTTTGGAGATCGGACTACCCACCAAGGGAATCATCGCCTCGGTCTCGAATGCCAGACCTTCCTCCAGTGGGCGATTGCAACCCTTCTCGATGGCGTCCAATGCCGCCAAGGGAGCCGGCAGTTGTCCTTTCGTCTTCTCCATCACCATGGCCCGCGCGACAGCGAAAGTGAACGACAGTTGATCTTCGGTCAAACCGACGGGTTGCCGGCGACGATCGCGGTCTCTCATCCAATCGCCCGAGGCGTGCAGGTCCGCAAGCAATCGTTGCGCTTCGCTCTCAAGTCGATCGCTGGGAACCACGTCGAAGACGATGCCGAGCTCTTTGGCCCGTTGCGCTCGAACCGACTCGCCCGTGCAGATCATTTCAGCGGCTTGCGAGGGACCGATCAATCGCGTCAAACGTTGCGTACCGCCCCAGCCGGGGATCAGCCCGATCTTGACCTCGGGCAAGCCGATTTCCACTTTGGGGTGCGTGCCAGCCAAGCGGAGATCGAAACCGAGGGCGACCTCCAGACCACCGCCCAGGCAGGGGCCGTCGATCAGAGCCGCCGTCGGGAATGGCAGTGATTCGATGGTGGCCGGAATCGACAGTCCGCGTTGAATGAGTCCCCGAATGATCTCGGGCCGCTTGGGGTCGGCCGAACCGAGCTCTTTCAAATCCGCGCCCGCAATGAACATCCCGGGTTTCCCACTGCGGAGAATGAGACCTTTCAGATCAACGCGATTTTTCAGTTCCGCCAGCATCGTCTCGAACTCAGCGATTACGGCAAGACTGAGCGTATTGGCCTTGGCGTCGGGTTTGTCGAATGTCAGGCGGGCCATACCATCGACGATGTCCAGCGTTAAGGCGGGCATGGTGTCTCCCTCGGGTTTCGTGTCAGTCAACCTACCGTCCGCCGTCGCGCGGGGCAAGCAGTGCCATTCCCGCGCGAATCATAAATTGACGAATGGAATTCTGTTGGCGGAGGCATTCATGGAAATTACCCGAATACGTGCCTTTCAAGTGAATTTGCCGCTATATGAGGGCAGTTACAACTGGTCGGGAGGGCAATCGGTCTCGGTGTTTGATTCGACCGTGATCGAAGTCCAAACGGATGAGGGAATCGTCGGATATGGCGAGGCGTGCCCCCTGGGGCCGGCTTATTTGCCCGCCTACGCTGCCGGTATCCGCACCGGCATCCTCGAACTCGCCCCTCGGCTGATCGGCGAGGATCCTCGTCAACTGGTCGCGCTCAATCGACGAATGGACGCCGTCCTGAAAGGCCATCCCTACGTCAAATCGGGAATCGACATGGCCTGCTGGGACATTCTCGGCAAAGTGACCGGCGTGCCCGTCTGTCTACTTCTGGGGGGGCGATTCGGCGACGAAGTGGTCCTCTACCGAGCCATCTCACAAGAGGCGCCTGATGTGATGGCCCGAAGAGTGTCTGAATACCGTGCCGAGGGGTATCGCCGATTTCAGCTCAAAGTCGGAGGCGATCCCGACATCGACATCGAGCGAATCAAAGCTGTCGCGGCCGTTTTGAAACCCGGTGACCGTCTCGTCGCTGATGCCAACACCGGTTGGTTGCCGCACGACGCACTTCGAGTCGTTCGCGCCCTCCGCGACCTGGACGTCTATATCGAGCAGCCGTGCGCTCGCTACGAAGATTGTCGAACGATCCGGCAACATACAGATCATCCTTTCATCTTGGACGAGGTCATTGATTCGGTCGAAGTGCTCCTGCGTGCATCGGCCGATCGGGCGATGGACGTCGTGAACATCAAGATCAGCAAGCTCGGTGGATTGACCAAGGCCCGACAGGTCCGCGACTTGTGCGTGACGCTGGGGCTGGGCATGACCCTTGAAGATAGTTGGGGTGGCGATATCGTGACGGCGGCGATCGCCCATTTGGCTCACAGCACTCCCGAAGAGTACCGTTTCACCTCCACTGATTTCAACAGCTACGTCACCGTTTCGATCGCCGATGGAGCACCGAAGCGTGTCGCCGGTACGATGTCGGCTTCAACGGCACCGGGACTGGGCGTTCTCCCCAGATGGGACGTTTTGGGGCAGGCGGTAGTCGATGTGTCGGGGGGATGAGTCAAGGTCGTGTCGGAGCTACCTCTTTCAGTTGACCAGCGAGGCGGACACCTGCGAGGATTTGCCGCTCCCGGGCTACTTTCTTGGACTGTTGGCGGTATTGGGAAGGAAGTGTTGGCGCGGAGATCTCGTCGAGATCAACCGGCCCAGTCGGCAGCGGCTTGAAGTCCAACCATTGGCCCCCATGTTGATACACCACCGTCCGAGCCAAGTGCCGCCCCTCTTCAGCCCAGGACAGGAACTCTCCCAACTTCCAAGAGTTCTGGTCGGCGTGCCTGTTCGCCTCATCAAGCCAACGGACGACGATCGAATCTAAGGTCTGGAAATCGATCCGGCCCGGAATCGGAAGGGAGTCCCAATAACCATGCAGTCTTTGAACGCGTCGATCACCTCGAGAAACCTGAATCGCGATTCGATTCGCTCCCTGATCACCGCTGGGCGGCTCGAAGTTCAACTCGGAGGAGATCAGTGCGACCGAATGCAAAGGTTGATGCACATCGCCAACCAGATGCAAAACCCAGCATAATGCGACGGCCCGTTCGGACTCGGGCAGATCAGGGGCTTTCAGACGCTTCAGGTTGTAGTGCAAAGCAGCGACGATATGCCGCGGCTGGCCCCGGCTATCGACCGGCGGCATCAGCACTCGCTGTTCGATCTCTGCGGGATTCAGACGTTGATTCGGATCGGAATGGATGATCGGCAAGTTGACGTAGTGCCAGACGGAGCGATGATATTCGTCGCGGATTTTTTGCGATTCCTCAGCCGAAAGCGAATGAACTCGGGGATCACGCAGCCAATCGGGCCAAAGGGCCGCTCGGCAAAATGCCCATTCGATTTCCGTGACACCGGCTGGCAAACCATCGATCAGGAAGGCCGAGTAATGCGGGTGATGTTTCAACAATTTGCTGAAGAACGCTCGTTCTCGGTCCGACAAGCGGTACCAAGCCAGCCTCGCGATGGCGAGGTGCCCACTGTCGTTCCAAGCGACACTCTTCGTGGCGGCCAATGCCGTCACGATCAAGCAAAGTCCGAAGGCGCATCGCGGCATGGGGCCTCTCTCTCGGGGTAGGAAAGAGCGGGGGCTCCAAAGGTTCATTGAACCCGAAGCAGGTGATAGTTTTTCTTGCCAGAGCGCAGAATGATAAACGAAGGCGAGGCGAGATGCTCGGGCCGAAGTCGAAAGTCGGTTTGAGTTTTTTCGACTTTCACGTTGTTGATGTAGATGGATTCGGCATCCAGCGCGCGGCGTGCTTCGTTTTTTGATTTGGCCAGTCCTGTTCGCACCAGCACGTCGGCCAGGGGCAACCCTGATTCCAATTCGCTTCGTGGAATTTGCGTGGAGGGAACGCTGGCGAAGACAGACGCCAAAACGTCGTCGGAGATGCCGCGAATTTCGGAGTGATAAACGACGGAGGCGGCGTGTGCCATCTCGTGGGCAACCGCGTCGCCGTGGACCAGGCGGGTCACCTCCAAAGCCAGAGCCTTTTGGGCTTCGCGTTTTTCGGGGAACGTTTGGGTGACCTTCTCCAATTCCGCGATTCGCTCCATGGGCAAGAAGGTGTAGAGCTTGAGGAAGCGAATCACGTCATTGTCGTCCTGTCGCACCAGGTATTGGTAGAAGTCCCAGGGCGAGGTTCGCCGGGGATCGAGCCAGATGGCGTTTCCCGCGGACTTCCCGAATTTTTCGCCCGAGGAGGTGGTGATGAGATGGAAGGTCATGCCATAGGCCTGAGCTTGTCGTTGCCGTCGAATCAGATCGATTCCCGCCGTGATGTTGCCCCATTGATCGCTGCCGCCCACCTGCAGCAGACAACCGTGATGGTCAAACAAGTGCAGGAAGTCGAACGCTTGCAGAGTCATGTAACTGAATTCGGTGTAGCTGATGCCCTGTTCGCTTTGCAAGCGCCGGCTGACGGATTCTTTGGCCAGCATATAGCCGAGGGTGAAGTTTTTGCCGACGTCCCGCAGCCAGTCGATGAAGCTCATCTTGCCGATCCAGTCGTAGTTGTTGAGCAAAAGCGGCGGATGAGGGGCGGCAGGATCGAAATAGCGATTCATTTGGGCGCCGATGGCCCGAGCGTTGGCCGCGACCTGATCGATCGACAACAGTTGACGCTCCTCGGAGCGACCACTCGGGTCGCCGATCATTCCGGTCGCTCCTCCGACCACGAGTAAGACGCGGTGGCCGGCTCGTTGGAAGTGAGCCAACGCCATGATCGGCACGACGTGTCCCAAGTGCAGACTATCCGCGGTCGGATCAAAGCCCGCGTAGACCGTCACGGTCTGTTTTGCGAGCAGATCGCCAAGTTTCTCGTCGGAGATCTGAGCGACAAAGCCGCGCTCACGGAGAGTGTCCAAGACCGATCCCATGCGCTTGATTCCCGTTCCCTCGACCGTTGGGGCGATGCCATCGACGATCATCTTACAGGCTGCGACGTGTGCCGAAACAAAGTCGCTGCTGCCCTGGACTGGATCGAGCGGCACAGAGCAGCAGCGAGCGATGGGGAGATGGATCTATTCGACCTCAAAGGCGAAATTGTTGTCACCGCCGGCCTTGACGGTGACCTTGGTGAACGGCTTGTTGGGATCGCTGAACCGCCCCTGAAGCTTGTTCGGAGGCGCGGCACTGCCTTCGCTGGACAATTGGAACTTTCCTTCCTCCGTCGAAGCGCGCCATTCGACGGTTACTCCGTATTCTCCTTCCGGAGCCCCGTCCTCAGAAGCATACGTGGTCAACTTGAAGGTGCCGTCCTCCTTCACCTTACCGAAAGGTTTTCCACCGATCTGCTTCTCCCGGGCTGCGTCCGTGGGGTGGAAGACGACCAGGGCACCGACGGGAATTTCCTTGCCTTTGTAGCGGACCGTTCCGCCCGCTGGGACTGCTTTGGGACGACCGTCTCCGCATCCTACGAGGCCGATCCCCGCCAACAGCAGGACGGCACCCACGAAAGTCGAGCGTCGACGCATCAGCAGAGTCCTCATTCAGTGGAGGGAGAAACTTCTTCGGGAGTCAGCGAGCCACCCCGGGCCGTGATCAATGCCGCATAGGTTCGGGGCGAAATCGTCTCCCGGATAAAACGCACCGATCCATCCGCGAACACATGATTGGCTCCACCCGAATGGAAACTGTAGGTTTCGTTGTTGTTGTGACAATTGATGACGCAATTGCCGGGGGAGGAAGGGTCGGTCTTGCTGACGGCACCATCGAGACCGTAATCGTTTTCGTGATGTCCCCAGCCGCCATCGTTCAAATCATTCGCGATATACCGGCCTCCGACCCAACGTTCCGGTCGGCCTGCGTCTTCGCAAATCAGAATGGTGTTGGACGAACCGTCGCGGATCTGGGTCACGGGGTTCGGCTTCATCGGGGGAAAGCCAATCAGCACTAAACCCGCACCTGACGCCTCCGGTCGCATGGCGCTCAACAGCATGATCTGAGTCGTGGTCGCCGGGTAACCGAAAAACGTGATCGAACCGGGATTGATCGCGCTGCAAGTGGCATAATCGGTCACCGCCAGATTGCTGTAAGGAAAATTTGTCCCGAAGCGGAAAACGCCGGACACGGTCCGTTCGCTGCCCGGAGCAGCCGGGCACAACAAGGTCGGAATCGGGGAACGGAGAACGGCTTGGTTGTCGGGAGTTCCGGGGACCAAAGCTGGACTCGAAAACCATGGGTAGCGGAAATTGTACAAACGGTAGAGGTTCTCTTGTTCAATGTACGGGAGAAGATTGGGCACCCAGGAATGGACAATGCCAGGGTAAGGGAAACCGGGCTGCCCAGCGCCGCCGGGAGGCATCCCCAACTCGACAATCAAACTGGGCGGCAATGTTTTGTACGCCGACTCATAGTTGTGCGCGGCCAGACCCAGTTGTTTCAGGTTGTTGGAGCATTTAATTCGGGCTGCCGCATCGCGTACCTTCTGTACCGCCGGCAGAAGTAACCCGATCAGCACTGAAATAATGGCGATGACGACCAGTAGTTCGATGAGCGTGAACGCCCATCGGGAACGCTGCCGTTTCACGATAAACCTCCTCGAGATGAAAAAACACGGGACCGAGAATGACGACTGCCTCAAGTTTCGTCTCGAAGCCGTGCCGCTCGATAATGTTCTCTCCGGTGCCAGCACAACTTCAAGTTGCTTCATCAAGGATTCAAGAGACATTCACCGCGCCTTGTCGGAGAGATACGACGTCACCGGTTCTCAGCCGAAGCGGGGGCCTTGAGCTTGACGATGATCAGACCGCTCCACGGCGAGTCTCCTTGTTAGTTTGACGCATTTCAAGGGCTGCCGCAAGCGAAACCGACAATTCTCACGAAATTAGCGAAAAAAGAGCGGCGGTCCTTCGATCCTTGGTGCGGACCGTGGCGGATGCTGAATTCTCGGCTGAAAAAGCGATGAACCTAATGCGCCCGGGGTCGAGCCAAGGCTCGTTGTACAGCCAAGCCTAGATCGGCGGGAGTCTCCGCGACTTCGATGTGGGCGGCCTTCAGAGCAGCGATTTTGTCGGCGGCGGCTCCGCTTCCCCCGCTGATGATGGCCCCCGCGTGCCCCATGCGTCGACCCGGTGGGGCGGTTTGCCCGGCGATGAAGGCGGCTACGGGTTTGGTGACGTGCTGCTTAATGAACTCAGCTGCCTGCTCCTCGGCTGTTCCTCCGATCTCGCCAATCATCAAGATCGCCTCGGTGCGGGGATCGTCTTGAAACATCCGCAGCAAGTCGATCTGCGTGGTGCCAATGATGGGGTCACCGCCGATCCCGATACAAGTCGATTGACCCAAGCCGAGGTTTGTCAGTTGCCAGACTGCTTCGTAAGTCAAGGTTCCGCTGCGAGAGATGACACCCACCTGGCCCGGTTTGTGGATGTAACCGGGCATGATCCCGATTTTGCATTCGCCCGGAGTGATAATTCCAGGACAGTTGGGGCCGATGAGTCGCGCCTCGGGTTTGTCGCGAAGGAAGCGCTTGACCCTTGCCATGTCCAATACCGGGATCCCTTCGGTGATACAGACGATCAAACGAATACCGGCGTCGGCTGCTTCCATGATCGCGTCGGCGGCTCCTGCCGGCGGGACGAATACCATCGAAGCATTGGCCCCCGTCGCCTTGACCGCCTCGAAGACGGTGTTGAAGACGGGTAAGTCACGGCCCGATTCTTTGCCCTTCCAAATTGTCCCGCCTTTTCGAGGCGTTACCCCGCCGACAAACTGGGAACCGTAGAGCAGGCACTGATCGGTGTGAAAACTCCCTGCCGAACCGGTGATTCCTTGGCAGATGACCCGCGTTTCCTGATTCACCAAAATGCTCATAAAAACCTTTCGTCTTGAATTTCACGACACGAAAAAATCGCCCTTTGTTTCGTTCAGCGCGGTTCCGAGTCGGGGCTAACGATTATGAAATTACTGATTTTCCATTCACCCGATTCTCGGGTGAGTGTTGCATCGAAGTTGGCTGACTCGGCTCCAATCAGTTGGCCACGGCCCGATGCCTGGGTGGGCGTGGCCCGAACACTGTCCAGTCGGAAGCGCTCGTACCGCTGCCGCCAACTGTTCAACCAATTTCTCACGTCGCGCTTGGCGTAGTTCAGTCCGGCATCGGCAACGGATGGCGAAGGCAAACGCGCCTTGAATTCCTCCGTCATCAACGACATGGTCAGCAGATGGTCGGCGTTCGAGCCAAACAGCAGCATGAGAAAATCGACGAACGTTTCCGCTGCCCATGCTGATTCGGCATCGTCCGAATCCGGCAGGTTTCCCGGATCGGGGATCGCTGCGGAGAAGAACCAAGCGATTCGCGGGGTTCCACCCTCGTCGATGATTCGGAGCGAAAAGGGACGTGTCTGGCCGTCACCGCCCAGCGTGCCGCGGACCGTGACCCCTTTCCCATCGGGCGAGATCCGATGGCGAACAAGTTGGAATCCTTGCGAATTGCCTCGACATTCACTCAGAAAGCCCGCCGTATCACTGTTGGAAAAGCCGGACCGGCGCTCCTCCTCAAAGGTCAGAGGCCCGCTCAACCGCTTGCGAAAATCGACCGTCGTT
>CAKZUU010000252.1 GCA_937922175.1 uncultured Gemmataceae bacterium | reverse complement strand
GAGTAAAATAGCCAACCTCGGTGATGTATTATGGCAAAAGTGAGCGGCGAAGCGAAGATAAAAACGCCCGGTCCTCCCAGAAAACAGCGTCGAAGACAAGAGTCTCTTCTCTGACGCATCACGAACTTCGAGAATTTCACCTGATCGCGTTGAATTGCTCAGAAAACTGGGGCAGGGATGCCGATAGTATCGATCGAAAGGCGCTCTCTTGGGGTTCGTCCACACCGATCTTGACGGAGACCCGTGCGCCGACTGGTTGCTTCGGGGGATATTCATGCACCGGAAGATGGTGGGGGTCGGATTCTTCCTCGGGCTGTGCTTTACGGCATCAGGGTGTTTGGGTCCCTACGCCGGCCGACCGCTTTTGCAGTCTTCGCCGACGCCGATGAACTCCCGCCTTGGTCCGAAGTGCGTCCCGGGAGTGTGTCGAGACAAATCGTGCCCCCCGCCACCATCGCGAGTGCATCACGGTCTGCCCACGGAAAAGGAAAAAGTCACCCACCCCGAATACGTTCTCGAGGCGCCGGACATTCTTTTGATCGATGTCATTCGCGCGATTCCCAAGGGGCCGTATCGCATTCAGCCGCTTGATTCCCTGATGATCCACACCCCGCAAGCACTGCGCGAAGAGCCGATCGCGGGGGTTTACCCGGTGGGGCCTGAAGGACGAGTCAACCTGGGGCTGAACTATGGTTCTGTCCAGGTCGCCGACATGACCGTCGAGGAAGCGGAAGAGGCGGTTCGTAAGCACCTCGCGACTCTGGTGCCCAAACCTCGCGTGACGGTTGCCTTGGCCCAAATCGGTGGAATCCAGCAGATTCGCGGCGAGCACATGATCAACCCCGATGGGACGGTGCGCCTGGGGAAATACGGTAGTGTGTATGTTGCCGGGATGAGCTTGGATGAAGCTAAAACGGCCATCGAGACGCACCTCGCGGAGAGCCTGGTGCGACCCGAAGTGTCCATCAGCGTGTATGCTTACAACAGCAAGCACTACTATGTCATCACCGATTACGCGGGCTTCGGCGAGGGGGTTTTTCGCTTTCCTGCCACAGGCAACGAAACGGTCTTGGACGCCCTGTCGATGATTAATGGCTTGCCCTGGGCCGCTTCAAAACGGAGAATCTGGGTCGCGCGACCGGCTCCACCACAGTCCGGCCTGCCCGATCAGATTCTTCCCGTCGACTGGAACGCGGTGGTTCGAGGCGGAAACACGTGGACCAATTTTCAACTGTTACCCGGCGACCGGGTCTACGTCATGGCTCAGCCGATGGTTACCGCGACCACTTGGTTGTCCCGTGTCCTTGAACCGGTCGAGCGGATCTTCGGCGTCACCCTGCTCGGCGGCACGACGGTACAGGTGTTGCAAGGGCAAAATGTGTTCGGAGGCCGGTGACCGATCGGATCGAAGGTGGCAGCGATTGAACGATATCGTTCCGCAAACGGGGGGGCGGGGTGATGTCGAGAACATGGATCGCGGTGGCAACGGTGGGGCTCATCCTGACAGAGGTGGTCGTTGCCCAGGTTTCTCCAAGCGGACCCGCAACCTGGGGCGGACCGCCCGGAGGTATATCACGCCCCACGACCAGCCCTTATTTGAATCTCATGGGGCGAGGAAATCCCGCGATCAACTATTTTGGCATCGTGCGGCCGCAGCAGCAGTTTCAGACTTTCCTATCGGGCAGCACGGGCGCTCCCGGCATCGGTGCACCGGAGGACCTCACCGATCCCGAATTGCGTCGAGGCACGGGCCATCCAGCGACGTTCGACAACCTGTCACATTACTACTTCAACAATCCCGCTGTGCCGACGCAACGAGGGCTGGGGGGGATGGGCGGTCGGATGGGCGGCTCGATGGGAATGCCCGCGGGGCAACCGGGGGGGCTGGGAGGCAGCATGATGGGGCGAGGCATTGCGACACCGGGGATGCCGCCCCTGGGTGCAGGGCGGGTGACTGGGCGAATTCGTTGACTCGCCTCGAAGGACCTGGTCGCCCATGACTCCGGAGTCGAAAACGGATTTTTGAGGAACAGGGATGGATGCCCTAGCGTTTCGACGATGCGTCGCGGTCATGGCGAGCGTCTTGTTCTGGACAGTGACCGCGTGTTGCGATGGCTCGTGGAACGGACCGCCTCGGCCCAGCGGCTTATGTGACGGAGGTGGCTGCGGAGCGTGCGGTGATGCGGCGTACCGCGTTTACCGCCAATCGAATTACAAGCCGCCTAGCTATCATCTCGGCGTGCCTTTTGGCTACTATCCCACGCTCTGGACTCGCTGGCCGACAGCGGGGTACTCACCTCTGGAGAGCCGTCCGGAAGGACCCCGCGGGAGTTCCGAACCGGAGGTCGAACCGTTGCCGTTTCCGACACCGATTCGTCCCGATCCCGACGTGGAGCCTCTGCCGGCTCCCCGACCGTTGGACATGACGCGTTTGTTTGGAGGTCCACGTTTACCCGATTTGTTGCCCCCGGGTCAACGTTGATTTTCGCCGCGAGCGAAAGAAAAAACTCCGTGCCCAAGACGAGCACGGAGTCGGGTTGGTATCATCGCACGGGCCTGGGGATCAGCCGCTCGGTCCGCCGCCGTCGCCACCGCCGGGACCGCCAGCGGGACCTTGCCCTGGCCCGCCCCGATTGGGTGCGCCCCCCGCTTGAGGCCGCTGCCTCTCCGGCAGAGGATGGTCTGAGTACTGGACTTCGCCTTCGATTCGGCGGAACCAGTCGGCAGCGAGGGTGGCCAGCTTCCCCTCGTCCGTCTTCGTCCCGTCAGGCGTCGTCAACTTGAATGCCTGGGCGAAGGTCAACCACATTTTCTCTTCATCCAATTCCACATCTCGAGGCAGTTGGGCAAGGGCTTTGAAGTAGTCCATCAACTCAGCCATCCGATGCTGGGCTAAGTAGTAGGTGAGCGCCCACGCTTGACAACGTGCTCGCAGCAACTCCTCCTTCGCCCTCTGAATCTCTTTCTCTCGCCTCAACCGCTCGGATTCGGTGGCGTTGAGGTCAATTTCTTCGTCGACCGGCTTGTAAGCAGCCAAGAAATAGTAATCCGTCACTGTGCGCTTCAGGGCCACGGTAGGCTCGTCCAACTTGGTGATCGGATCTTTCGAGGCGGCCCAAATGCGGAAGGGGCGTAAGTAGGCCCAGTTCGGTGCTCCATACACAGGCCACATTGCCGTTTTGCCGGCACCCTGGGCACCGGCATATGGCCCCTTAGGCGTGTCGAAGAGACTGGCAAACCCGAAGGTAATCCACTGCGGCGCGACCAGATTGGATGGGAACAGGCCGGCGGAGATCGCCAACTGTTTGGTCCCTTCGTGAGTCACCGATGCCCATTCGGCCTCGTGTTCCAGGGCCTTATCCACCAACGCCAACGTTTGCGCTCGTCTGAAATCATCGCGCCAACCTTGTTTCCGCCGCATTTCTGGCGGGGCGTCTTTCCCCGCCAAGAGCGCCTCACGCGACGGGAATTGCTTCCATACCGTGTCCTGCATCACCTTGGCGAAGATCTGGTACGCCTCGTCCATGCGTTGGTTGGCGAACACGGCGACGTTGTCGCGGGTGGAGAGGAAGGCATCGCTGACCCCCAAAGGCAACCCCAGTGCCAATCGTTGCAACCGAAACGTCGTGGGATCGGGCACCATGACGGCCACGAGTTTCTCGTCCGGTACCTTGAGAGCGACTCCCTGGAGGGCAAACCACACGAAGAAGGCGTTGTAGTTGTTCTCCAACATCTCCAATCGACGAGTCACCTCGGGCGGAGTCGTGCTGGATTGGTCGTTGTAAAACAAGACGTAGTGTCCCGCTTTGGACTCAGCGCTGGAGTAGTTCGGCAGTCGACGTTTCCAATCCGCGACGTGCGTCGTGCCAGCGGGACGCTGGGCGATCGCTTCACGGACTTTCTTATAAACATTCAAGCGTTCTTGGGTGCGATCATCGACGTTTGCCGGTGGGTTTTTGATCACTTCGTCCAGAATCGCCATGCACTCTGCGACCAATCCGTGTTTCAGGGCGAACTCGGCCACGGTGACGAAATCCAATGCCGTGCGATCCTTGGCTGGTTTGGTGTTCAGCCGGGTGCGAAATTCTTGCAGTTGTCTCCGGGGCGATTTCTCATCGATCACATTCACAATGATGCTGGTATTGTCATTGAAGATCGCGGTATTGCCCCAGTTATGCCGGTACTGCTGCATGTTCAGGGAGTCGTTTTTGACGGGACTTTTGTCGAGCAATTCCACTGCGATGATGACGTAGCTTTCGTAGGCATTCACGACGACTCCGCCGGCAGGGGCCCCCACTCCCGCTCCGGCTCCACCAGCGGCACCGGGAGCCGCGCCGCCCATCATCATGCCGGGGCCCGGCATTCCGCCTCGGTTGTAGCCGCCCATCGGGCCACCCATGCCCGGCATGTTCGGCATCCCGGGTCGACCTGGTCCGCCCAGACCTGCGGCCCCCGGAGCAAAACCCGCACCGCCGCCGCCTTCGCCACCCGGACCAAAGCCACCTCCACCCCGTGGCCCACCCAAGCCCGCCGCCCCGGGGTTGAAGCCGGCTCCGCCGCGCTGGCCCCCAAGTCCAGCTGCACCAGGGTTGAAGCCGGCTCCGCCTCCCGCAGCACCGGGTCGGCCCCCGGCTCCGGCAGCCCCCGGAGCAAAACCGGCACCTCCGCCGCCCGCGAATTCCCCGCCGCCGGCAAACTCGCCGCCGCCTCCGCCCCCCGCTGTGCTTGGCGAAGAGCCTTCCATCTCTCCGCCCACATACACACGAATCACCAGATACTGCGCCTGGGCGGCCATGACAGTCAGGCCCAACAGCGCCACGGCCGACCAAATTTCCCGCCGCATGAATGGCTCCCTTCTCGACTTGGCTTCTCAAGTCCGCGCATCTTCCCGCGGATCAGGCTACCTCACCATCGCTAACCCTCATTGTCCCAATCCGTTGGCATCGACGCAACAGAAATTGCCGCCCACGACTCGATTTTCCTTTCACCCCAAGCTGTCAACTCGAACGATCGGCAAACCACCCGCAAACAGCCCTCAACGGCGATCACAGTTACTCCACAACCGCCGGCACGGGTCGGGCAGGGGACGTCGGTTCGGTTCGCTTTGCCACGGAAAAGAACTTGCCGTCTCTTGTTTTTGCATCTGACATTTTACGTCAACCCATCTCATCTCCCATCCCGAATCAACGGTCCCACGAAGAGAGAGCTTGAAAAATGGTTCGTTTGATCGTTGGACCCGGTACGAATTCCAGACTCTTCCGGCATCAACCGGAGGGCGATTTCGTCGGTTCCGATTGTCGGGTCATCCGTTCGAACTCTTCCTCGTCGATGACTGGAACGCCAAGTTGGCGGGCTTTTTCCAATTTGCTGCCCGCTTCGGCACCCGCGAGGACGTAATCGGTCTTCGAAGACACGCTGCCGGTCGCCTTTCCCCCGAGAGATTCGATCAACGCCTCGACTTGCGGCCGCGTGTACCTCTTTAATGTCCCCGTCACGACAATCGTTTTACCCGCGAGTGGGGAACGGCTCGGCGGCTGGGAAACTTCTTCCGTGAGTTTGACTCCCAAGTCGCGGAGCTCGCGCACCAATTGCTCACCTTCGGGGCGATGGAAAAAGTCGTAGACATGCTGGGCACGGATGGGACCAATCCCCTCGACCGCCGCGATCGCTTCGGGCCTGGCGGCGAGCATCTGGTCGATGCTCGGAAACGCCCGCGCCAACGAAACAGCCATCGTCTCGCCCACACCCGGGATGCTCAGGCCAGCCAGCAAACGGGCCAAGCCGCGGCTCTTACTCGATTCGATGGCGGCGAGCAGCTTCTGAGCTTTCTTCTTCCCCATCCGTTCCAATTTCAGAAGCTCGCCCTCCGTCAAACGGTAAAGATCTGTCACGGACGTGACCAACTCGGCATCAACCAACTGCTGCACCGTTTCTTCGCCCAACCCCTCGATATCCATGGCCCCCCGGCGAGCAAACGCCTTGATGCGGCCGACGATCTGGCCCGGACACTCTCGACCCGCCGCACAA
>CAKZUU010000251.1 GCA_937922175.1 uncultured Gemmataceae bacterium | reverse complement strand
CTCGACCCGGGTCAGGACACGGCCTGGCGCATGCTCAGCTTGTGGTGTGAGCGGATGGAGCAGCCGGAGGAGGTGGTCCGATTTGCCCGGGAGTTGACGCGATCGCGGCCGGGTGATGTTCGCACCTGGTTGGCGATGGTTCGGCAACTGACCAACCCAGCCGAAAGCGAGGAGGTTCTGGCGGCGTTGGACAAAGTGCTGTCGCTCAGTCCTCGGCACCCCGAAGCGCGAGATTTGAAAGCCGAACGCTTGGCCGAATTGGGCCGATTCGACGAAGCCCGCGAAGTGTGCCGACCGGCCGAGGGCGAAGAAACCGCCCCCATGATCGTGCGAGGACGGGCCGCTTGGGTCGAGGCCCGAGCGGGGTTCCTTGATCGAGCTGTCGCCCTGATGGAGAAGATCGTCGAGAGCGAGCCGATCTATTACTGGGGCTGGCAGCAATTGACCGACTGGTACCACGACCTGGGTCGGAACGAAGAGTACTTGCGGGCGGCCGAACGACTCGTGGAACTTCGGCCGGACAACCCCATCGCCCTGGCGCGACGCGGTGAGGCACGGTTGTTGAACGGCGAGCGGGAGGCGGGCAAGGCGGACCTCCGCCACGCTCAGCAGATTGCCCCCGACTTCCCTTTGCCGGGGATGCTGTTATTTGACGAGTACATGGCCGACGAGCAGTACGATCAGGCCGCCGCCACTCTCGCGATCATGCAGGAACACGTGGCGGACGATTTCGTGATCGCGCGACAATGCCACCTCGCGTGCCGACAGGGAGACAAAACCACCGCTCTGGAGGCTTTCCGGAATCTCTGCGAGTCCCCCATCGAGGCGAGTTGGCCGATCTCCAGTGCCTTGTCTCATTTGCGAGCCGCCGGTTGGAGCGACGAGGCCGATCGCCTCCTGAAAGAAGCGATCGACTCCCGTTTATTCAACCCGCACGCCGTCTTGCTATGGCTCGACGGTCCCTCTGGTACCGACATCGGTCCTGAACAACAATTGGACATCCTGGATCGGGCCATCCGCCGACACCCTCGATTCCCCTATGCGTACGACCGTCGCGCCGAGCTGTTGACGCGGCTGGAACGTTGGGATGAAGCGCTGGCGGCATGTTCCCCGCCAGCGTTTGCCGATCAGCAGGTGCCCTTCATCCTCCGTGGTCGGGCCGCCTGGGTCGAATTTCAACGAGGCCGGCTGCAACGTGCCATCGCCATGATGGAGGAAATCCTGGCCCAAGAACCCGACTATTATTGGGGCTGGCAGCGACTCGCCGATTGGTACGAAGCAAGCCAACGTCCCGATAAATTCCTCGAAGCGTCGGAACAGTTGGTCCGGTTGGCTCCGCGCGACGCCATGTCGTTCGAGTACCGAGGTGAGGCGCGCCGTGCCATCGGCGATCATGCCGGTGCCAAGGAAGACTTCCGCCGTGCCTTCGAGATCGACCCGGAATACGTCATGGCGGGTCTGAATCTCATGGATGAGCAGCTCGCCGACGGCGAATTGGACGAAGCCGCCGAAACTCTCGCCATTCTACGGGAACACTCCGACGGGCCTCATGTCCGCTTGCGTGCGATCCAGTTGGCCGCCCGACATGGCCGGCAAGCCGAAGCCATGGAACTCCTCGCCGAATTCTCGACCGACGAGGAAGCCCCCCCCGGCATCGTCCGGAAAGCGATCGAGGTGATGGATGCTGCCGGCTGGTCCAAGGCGGTCGATCGCGTCTTCGATGAGGCGATCAGTTCGTCCGACGCCGTCCCTCTGGTCGGTCGCTTCTGGGTTGAGCGCCGACTGAAGCGGGGGGATCACACGGTAGCCGAACGCCTCGACCATCTGCTCTCCCGGGGTGAAATCGGGACCGAAGCATTGGTGGCGTATCTCGAAGCGTTGGGAAATCAGCAAGACGCCGCTCGTTTGCCTCCCTTCGTCAAGCGATACGCCCACGCCCTTCGGGCCGACACCTCCGCTTGGGGCAAAGTCGGCTGGGCACTGGCTCGCATCAATCGCTTCGACGACCTGGTGCATTGGATGCACGACTGGAAGTCCCGCGATGACGCCGAATCTTGGATGCTCATCAATCTAGCGATCGCGCTTCGATCTCTCGGACGCGATCGGGAAGCGGCCGAGGTGAGCCGACATGCCCGCGATCATGCCCGAAAAGATCCCACGCTGATGTTCCATTCCGTTTGGCTGGCCTTTGACGAGGCCGTCGCCGGCAAGACGGCCCAGGCGGCCCGAATGTCGGGTCAGCACGAGCTGGACAAAGATCGTCTCGATGCCTACTTCCGCATGATCCACGCCATGACCAAGGCGATCATTCAGGTGCAACAGGGCGGTCGTGCCGCCTTCGCCGATGCCTGCCGACAACTGGAACAAGCCGCCCAACACAACCAAGAGTTGGATCCCGACCCAGCGATCCACCGCGCCTGGAAACAGTGTGTCCGCCGTATGGCTCGCGATGCCTTCAGCATCAAGGCATGGCTATGGAAAATGCGCGTCTTGAAACACCCACCTCTGCCCCCTCTTGACGCGACCCATTAAACTGACGCATCGCTTGATCTTTAAGAGGCCGGCGACCCATGGGGGCTATTCTCCGCCTCATACAACTGGTTCCATTCGTCCGCGTGTTTCTGAAAGATCACCTCCCGGCGTAATTTCAGACTCACGGTCATTTCACCCGTCTCGGGCGAGAACGGCCGCGGCCGCAGAAAAAATCGCTTCACTTGTTCCCAACTGGACAGTTCCGCTTGCAACGCATCGATGCGTTGCTGGAACCAGGCCAGCACCTCCGGATGCGTCGACAACTCGTTTTCGGACTCGATCCGATGCGGCAACTCCTGCCGAACGCGGGTCCAATTCGGCACGATCAACGCTGTCAGATAGTTCCGCTTGTCGCCATGCACCACGACTTGTTCGATGGCGGGTTCACGCATCAGGATGGCCTCCACCTCCGTCGGTGCGACCTTTTTGCCGTTCGATAAAACGATCAGTTCTTTCTTCCGACCGGTGATGTAGAGGTACCCATCGTCGTCCAGTCGGCCCATGTCCCCGGTATGAAACCACCCCTCCCGGAGGACCGCTTCGGTGCTGGTCGGTTGATTCCAATAACCCTTCATTATGTTGGGCCCCCGCGCCAATATTTCGCCGTCTGGGGCGATGCGGATTTCGACTCCAGGGAGAGGTTGTCCGACCGATTCGACCCGAACTCGATCCGGTCGATTGACCGTCAAGACGGGGGCGGTCTCGGTCAAGCCATAACCTTGGGACAATGGAAGGCCGGCTTGTCGATACGCTTGACACACCGCCGGCGGCAATGGGGCTCCTCCCGACATCATCCAGCGGATTCGTCGGCCAAACATAGCTCGCAAGGTCTTGTCCGGAGCCGGTGTGGCTTGAGCAGCGGCCAGCATCTTCTCCCAGAATCGAGGCACACCATGCAAATGCGTCGGCTGAACTTCCAGCAAATCGACCGGCACCGCGTCCAGCGATTCGGACAGCACCACCAAGATTCCGTTCCGCAAACTCAAGTAGTGGTCGCAGGTTCGGGCAAAAATGTGGCTGAGGGGGAGCCAGCTCAACAGCACCACGTCAATATCCTTGGGCACGAGCTCCACCATCGCCTCGGCATTGGACACAAGATTGCCGTGCGTGAGCATGACCCCTTTCGGATGACCCGTCGTCCCCGAAGTGTACATGATGGTGGCGAGATCATCCGGGCCGAGTCGCTTTTCCCGGCGATCCAATTCGGGACCAAGGCGAGACAAAGCTCGACGACCCCGATGCAGAAACGCCGACCATGAGATGACATCGCTGAGGGCCGCCCGACGATCGAAGACGACGACCCCCTTCAACGACGGCACGGCCTCGCGGATTTCGCAGGCTTTGGCCAGTTGGGCCGCCGTTGAGACGATCAGCCAGGAGATGCCGGCGTCCGCCATTTGCCGCGCCACCGCACTCCCCGGCAAACCGGCATGAGCGGGGACGTTGACGGCCCCAGCGGTCATGATGCCCATGTCGGCGATCAGCCATTCGACTCGATTCTCCGACACCAAGCCGACTCGATCGCCGGGTTCGATCCCCGCCTCCAGCAACGCCGCCGCGCAGGCCCGACTCTGCTCACGGTATTCCGACCAGGTGAGATCAGAGAAAACTCCGAAGCGGCGAAAGCGCAAGGCCGGCTTCGGACCCAACCGCTGGGCCTGCTCGCGATGGATCTCAATTAAGTTCCGGAATGTCATCGCTAACTCCCCTGCGTCGGAAAACCCCCAAAACGTGGGAATACTGATTGGTCCACAATGGCGCATTCGGGGGAGCGACCAATCGTTCCCACAGAGTGTCGCGCGTTGGTCCCACTCCTCGCACTAGCAAGATCGTCCCCAAGTCGGCGTCGCTCCGCGCCATCACCACCCAATCCGAGTCGCATGTGCCCGCGTCCCATGATCCGCTGACATCGTGCCGTTCGTAGGCGACGAGATTCGCGTCGTCGGCGAGTTTGGCGACCACCGGCCGAAGGTTCAAGTATCGATTGGAAATATGATACGCGATGACCCCACCCGGCTTCAGACGCGACAAATACAACTGCAACGCTTCCCGCGTCAGCAGATGCACCGGGATCGCGTCGGAACTGAATGCGTCAAGGATGATCATGTCAAACGAATTTTCCGGAGCCCGTCGCATTTGCACCAAGGCATCGCCCAGGCGAACGTCTCGGTGCGTGGCACGACACTCAGACCAAAACAAGAAATACTCGGGATTCTGAGCGATGCGAACCACCGTGGGATCAATCTCGAAGAAGGTCCACGAGTCACCGGGCCGGGCATAGTACGCCAGCGATCCCGTCCCCAAGCCGACGGCCGCCACGCTCAGACCCGGCGGCTGGGAAGCGAACCAACGTCGGCAGGCAATCCCGATTGGACCAGCGCGATGGTAATAGGTGAGTGGTTCGTGCCGATCTTCGTCGTCGGTCGATGTGAGGCTCATCATGCCGTGCAGCGTCGTCCCGTGGTACAAGGCTCGGAATTTGCCCCCCTGCACGTTTGCGACCTCCACGACTCCGTAGAAGTTCCGCTCACGAAACACGGGACGACCGCTGGAGGATAAAGTCCCCACCAGGAACGTCACTCCCAAACTCCAGGCGAATCGTCGGGGCCAAGGCGACATCAAGTAGGCCAAAACGCACGGCAAGCCGTAGGTCAGGGCTGACCGCACATATCCCGAGGTCATCCCGAATTCACGGGTGAGAAATAAAAGGGCGCCGGTCAATCCACCGAGAAATGCCGGCCAGGCGAAATCCCACCACCGCTGATTCCACCTCGCAGGAGAAAAAAACGTTGGCCGAACCCAACAGGCGACCAGAACCATCAGCGGATATTCCAACAGTCCGCCAAAGCGAAAGATCAGCGGCGCGAGCAGGGCATTGAACAGTCCGCCCAGGACTCCGCCCAACGACAGCCACAAATAAAACTCGGTCAGCCGACTCGCCGCGGGTCGGTCGTGAGCCAACGCTCCGTGACAGACCAGACCCACAAGGAACAGCACCGCGATGTGGAGGACAAGTAAAACCCAAACGGGCAAACCGCGCAGCTCGACCCCGCCGGTCAGCACCACCAAGACCAGGGCGATCGCAACGAAAGGCAGGAGGCGCGAGGTCAAGCGGAGTGGCAGCCATGGCTTGCGGGCAAACGTCAAGATAAACGTGAGCAGATAGACAGCCAATGGCACGACCCACAAAAGCGGTATCGGCGCGACATCGGTTGAGATGTACGTTGTGACGCCGAGCAGCACACTCGATGGAACCAGTGCCCACACGATCCATCGCAACCGCCGACTCCACGTCAGCGGTTCGTCGTCCTCGTCGGCCGAGTGGTTCCCATCGGTAAGAGTTCGGGAAGATCCGCGTGCCAGCTTGCCGCCACAGGCCGCCACCAAACCCGCACAGCCGAGAAAACCCCAAGTCCAGAGGCGGCGTTGCTCATCTAAAGGCCAAGTCGGTTCGATGATCGTGGGATACGTGAGAAGCGCCAGGAGACTTCCGGCATTGCTAGAGGCGTAGAGGAAATACGGGTCGCGTGCAGCTCCGTGTCCCGTCTCCACAAACCAGCGCTGGACCAAAGGAGCCGTTGTCGCCAACGCCAAGAAGGGCAAGCCGACCGATCGCGTTAATTGCACCACGATCAGCGCAAAGGGATGGGCGATCTCCGCGGCGTCGGCGGAAGTCGTTTCCGGAATCGCGATGGGCAGAAGCAGCGCACACGCCAGCCACAACACGACGTGCCCGAGCATCTGCCGTCGCAGACCCAACCATCGCGGTGTCAGGTGCGAGTAAAGATACCCGATCAACAATGCCGCCTGGAAGAACACCATGCAGGTGTTCCAGACCGACGGCGTCCCTCCCCATTGGGGGAGCACCATCTTGCCGACCATGGGCTGCACTTGAAACAGCAAAAACGCACTGACGAACAACGTCGCGGCAAATAGCAGCGTCAAGTGGAACCTCGCTCTCACCTGCCGAAAGGGATCCCTGCGTCGGCTGATTATGGACCCTACGCCAAGTGTCAATCCATGCAGCGGAGGAAAGCCATTTGACGTCTATTGACTAATTGATATCGACGTATATATTCAGTATTACGATTTTTTACCATTGTCTCCCGAGGATTTGCCCATGCCGTTGAAAACTCCTCCTCACCGGCGCGCCTTCACGCTGATCGAACTCCTGGTCGTGATTGCCATCATTGCCGTGCTGATCGGGTTGTTGTTGCCGGCCGTCCAGAAAGTTCGCACAGCGGCGGCCCGCATCACCAGTCAGAACAACCTGAAACAACTGGCCCTGGCCTTGCACAACTACGAGACGGCTTACGGTCGTCTGCCCGGAATGCAGGTCTCAACGGGGGCACACGGCAACTCGTTCGGTTTCTCCGTTCACGCTCAACTTTTGCCCTATGTCGAGCAGGAGAATCTCCATCGGCTCGTCGATTTCTCTCAGCCGCTGTTTACTGGCGTTTGGCCGGTCTCTCTCACCCTGAACCCGATCCAAGCTCCGGCCGCCGCGACCGTCGTCAAGCTTTTCCTTTGTCCGGCGGACGGACAAGATCCTCTTTTTACCACCAACGCCGGCGGCGGTGTCCACGCCGGAACCAACTATGTCGTGAACCTCGGCTCCGGTCGAGGGGGCCCCGGCGGCACCACGCCCAACGGTTATGACACTCGCTTCAAGACCGACGGATTGTTCCACTACGGACCCGGTATTAAGATGGCGGAAATCCGCGATGGCACGTCGAACACCATGTTCATGTCGCAAAGCTTGCTCGGCATGAACGTGCATTTCACCAAGCCTTATGCCGATCTCACGCAGGAAGAGCGGGAGCGGCAAGTGGCGAGTCTGAGTGGCCGGGGCTTGTTCACCGGCCCCAGCGGTCCCAATCCGGGTTTCGGGGCAGCGCCTCCCATTGCCGACGGGGACATCTTCTCGGCTACCAACTGGCGCGGGAATCGAGGTGGCTCGTGGATCTGGGGCAATGCCGTCGTGAACGGCTTTACCGCCGCTCTGCCCCCCAATGCCAAGATCCCTGACTCGACGGCTCACGGCATGGGCTGGCTTTCGGCTCGTAGTTACTTCCCCGGTGGCGTGAACGTCGCAATGGCCGATGGCAGCGTCCGGTTTGTCCGTGATGACATCAACATCGTGACTTGGCGGGCCATGGCGACTCGCGCCGGCGGCGAAGTCATCACTCTCGTCGATTGAGGCTCCTCTAAATCAGGCTCTGGAAGTTGACCATGAATCTTATGTTGTCAGCGTTGTTATTGGCTACGATCAGCAGTTCGCCGGGCAATACGTGGTCCGGCTTCCGAGGCGATGGCACATCGACGACTTTCGCCATCCGCTTGCCCTTGACTTGGTCGGGCACCGAGAACGTCGCCTGGCGTGTGAGTCTCCCTGGTTACGGGCAGTCGACGCCGGTGGCTTGGAATGGTCGAGTTTTTGTGACGGCCATCGATGGGGCCGAAAAAGAGAACCTCCATGTCATCGCGATCGAAGCCAAGTCGGGTCGTAAGATTTGGCAGCGGGATTTCCCCGCCACCCAGAAAGGGAAGAATAACCCGGCCATGAGTCGTGCCGCTCCGACCCCGCTGGTCGATGCGCAGGGCGTCTATGCCTTTTTCGAGAGCGGTGATTTCATCGCTTTGGATCATGACGGCCAGGTCAAGTGGCAGCGGTCATTGACCAAGGAGTACGGGCCGTTTCAAAACAATCATGGCCTGGCGTCGTCACCGACTCAGACCGAATCGGCCGTCATTCTGCTGATCGACCACGGGGGGCCGTCTTATCTCCTCGCCGTGGAAAAATCCACCGGCAGCAATCTCTGGCGGACGGAGCGCCCAAGCCGGATGTCGTGGACCTCTCCGATTGTGGCACGACACGAGGGGAGGGATCTGCTGATCGTCAGTAGCAGTGGCGCGGTCAACGCCTACGATGCTGCCACCGGCGAAGCTCTGTGGGAATTGGCGGATCTGAACGGCAACAACATCCCCTCGCCGGTGTACATGAACGGCCTCCTCGTTGTGGGGGCCGGAGAAAATCGCCTCAAACCCGATCTGGTTGCAAGCCAACGTTCCAATTGTTGTTTGAGACTGACAAATGAGTCTCCGGGCTATGAAGTGGTCTGGCGTGCCCGAAAGGCCATCGCCCACCACGCCAGCCCTCTCGTCCATGCCGGTCATGTGTACATTGTGACGAAGCCTGGCCTGGTCTTTTGTCTCGACCTGTCAACAGGGGACGAGCGTTATGTGGAGCGGCTCGACAATCCGTGTTGGGCCACGCCCATCGGGGCCGGCGATCGGGTTTACTTTTTTGGTAAGGACGGGGTCACGACCGTTCTCAGGGCGGGCCCCAAGTATGAGAAATTGGCCACCAATCGGCTGTGGAGCGAGGCCGAATTTCAAGCAAGGAAGAATCAGGCCAAATCTCGCCCCGAGAATCGTATACCCGGCCCGATGGGGTTCGGCCCGCCCAATCCCCAAGGTCCGCCACCGCCTCCAGCGACCCTGACCTCCGCACAGCGCGAGTCGATGATTGCCGAAGCGATCGGCGATGTCGTGTACGGGGTGGCCGCCGTCGATGGTGCCTTCTTCATTCGAACAGGCACTGAATTGATTTGCATCCGTTCTCGTGATTGATCGAAGGGTGACATCAAAGGAGTTGACGCCATGGGACACTCGTTTGTATTTACGATGGGCACAATTCTGCTCGGACTGACGGCCGCCATTGCTGCCCCTCCTCAAACGACTTCAACGACGACCAAAATCGACGGCGTTCCCGTTGGTGATCCGCCGCGCACGCTGACTCGCCTCTTTTTCCAAAATCATCAGGATCGGACTCTTCGTTGGGCCGATGTCAAGCTCGACGACCAAGGCCGGGTCAAATTGCAAGCTCCGGCCGACCTCCCCGGTTGGAAGCCTCTCGACGCATCGAAACAAACGTTGGTGCAAATGGCCGAAAGTCACGGTTTTCTCATGGTGGGCGTTCGTGACCAGGAAGCCGGCAAATTTGAAAGTGGCTGGATTCTGGTCAACACCGGTGTGACTTACCAGGAACATGGCGATCACGGCCACTGGTATTACAAGGCCCCTGCCGTTTGCGATCATCGCCTCGACAAGGAACAGGGTAACCCGGCCCACCTGTACCTCTATGGCGACTCCTTCTACCTCGCCAATGACCTGCGCAACGGCTACACAAGAGTCAATCCGGTCAAATATGTCCACGGTGGGAAAGATCAACCGCTGTTCATCAAAGGGGGCGGTAATCACATCACCCTCGCCGTCGTTGATGGCAAGGTTGGTTACTCCGCATGGATTGACGGCGGCGGCCCTAACAAGGGCCGCGTCGATGTCACCCCCATTCGCGACGGTGGACCGTGTGAACCTGCTTATTCCTTCTACCTGCCCTCGGGAGTCATTCATGGCGCGACGACGGCGGCGGACAAAGTCTTTTTTGCCCCGGCCCAAGGATTGTGTTGGGTCCAAGTCGATCGCACGGCGTCTGCCAAGCCGGAGGAAGTGAAGGTCCATCACATTGACTTGGGGCAGGATGGCGACAAACCGCTCCGCACGGGGGCCTTCGCCACTTTCGGTCGATTCGTTTTTTGTGTGACCGGGAAAGGGCAAAGCGGCCAATTGGTGCTCATCGATGCTGCCGCCGCCGAACCCACGCCGAAGTTCATTTCACTTGCTGGTCACGAGGGGACCAAGCCTGTCACGCCCATCATCGTGAAAACCGTCGTGGGCCGAATGTTGGCCCTGGTTTTCCACGATCATGACAAAGGCGTCGAAGCGGAAGACACGCTCGATGTGATCGATCTCGATCCCGACCGCAACGGCGACTTTTCCGATGCCAAACTCATCAAATCTCTGCCCGTCGGTCAAAGCGCCGTCGATGGACACTACGGGCATCATGACGCCGCTGTCGATGCGGATGGTCGCTGTGTGTTGATCACGAACCCGGGGGACGGCACCATTTCCGTCCTTTCATTGAAAAATCTGGAATTTGTGACGACTTTCAAAGTCGGCGGCATGCCCACCATGATCGTCGCTCGGGGCGGACTCGAAACCGAGGATTGAGCTTCGGTTCGATCTCGAGCACTCGAAATTCTCCCTCACCCCCGGCAGCCGGTGGCCTTCTCGGCCGAAAGGTGCCGGGGTTTTTCGATGTCTCTCAATTTCCTGTTGCCGGGTGATCGGTGGGAGACGGTCACGGCCCACGGGAGCAGGCACACCAAGCACCGAGGAACAACCACGCCGTCGACAGTGGTTGCCGAGTTCGTCGCGGACACCGGTCGGATCAATCGTGGCGAAGAAGCACCTTTCCCCGGTCGGGCGATGCAGGCCGCGCGGGCGAAGCGCGAGATCAAGGAGCGATGCTCGCCGCCTTCAATTCCTGGCCACTTTCAATGGTCAGATAGAAGCCGTGGGGGCCGTCGCCGTTGGCCACCTTCAGCAGCAGTGTATTCCTCCCTTTTTTCAAGCGGACTGGCACGCGGTTTTGATCGGGGGAAGCGGCTCGAGTTTCCCGCACGGTGACGACCAATTCGCCATTGACGAACAACTTCGCGCCGTCGTCACTGCCCAACAAGATGGTGGCTGCTTGATCGGTCGGAGAGTGAACAGACGCAAAAGCGTAGGAGAAGGAATTCTGGCTGGCCGCTCCATATCGCGTTGCCAGGTCGACATAACCATGACCATCGACTCGAAGTTCATTCCAACTCAATCGCCCGAGAAAACCAGCGGTGATGGCCTTCCGTTGGCCCTCTTCCGTGAACGTGTCGGTCTCGACAAAAGGATGTTTCTCGACGTCGGTCGCACGATCCAATCCATCGAGCATGGACTTTGCCGGGAATGGTCCCACCACCTGCCACGAGATCGGCGTGTACGCGGGAGTCCGAAGCGTCAGGAGATATTCGACCACGTCGAGGAGTTCATCCTCCGTGAAGGCTTTGACAATGTCGGCAGGCATAATCGACACGGAGCTTTTGGTCATGCTTTCGACATCCACCGACGTGAAGGTGTGGTCTTTGCCGTTGGCATCGCGCAGCGTCACGCTGGTTTCGCCTTGAGCGATGAGGATTCCGGAGATGAGTTGTCCGGTCGTCGTTTCAATGGTGTATTGCGCGAATTGGTCGGCGATGGCCTTACTCGGGTTCAGGATCGACTCCAACAAATTTTCCCGACTGGCTTTCAAGCCGATCATTGACAGGTCGGGTCCGACATGTCCTCCTACCCCGCGGATGGTGTGGCACTTCAGGCACTGCGCTTCGTTCTGGCGGCTGGCCGCGAGGAGCTGCTGACCTCGGTCCGCATTGCCGCGGGATCGCGCCAACATGGCCAGGGACGGCAGCTTGGCCGGATCAAGTTTGCCCGGGGCGGGAAAGAGAAGCATCGCTTTGTTGCGTTGCGCTTGAAACGGGCTGTTGCGCAAAAGCCGACCCACAGGACCCACCAGGGCATCGGGCATCTTGCCAGCTTCTTTAAGCGACAGCAGCCAATCGGTTCCGATGCGGGTGGAGGCGATGACGTCCAAGGCGGCGGTGCGGAGTTCCTCCGGCACATTTTCCTTCGCCAGAAGGGTCTCTTGCAGTGCTTGCATCGCGGGCATCGCGGCGGATTCTCTCCCCGTCGAGCCGAGGTAGGCACCCAAGGCTGCGGCGACTTCCATGCGGAAGAGCGTCGTTTCTTGCGTGAGTCGCAGCAAATCGGCCAAAGCGGCGGCCGACTTCTCGTCGGGTAATTGACCCAAGGTGCGAATCGCCTCGAGTCGATGCTCGGTTGGCGCCGACGGATCCTGAGCAATCGCGATCACCTTCGTGACCTCGGTCACCTGCTTGGCGGCGGCGACCAGTTTCATGCCGCGAATCCGTGTCGCCGGGTCGTTCAGCAACCGCCGGATGGTGTCGGAAAGCTCAGCCGAAATCGTCATCGCTCTCCAGCGATGGGGCAAGTAAGTCCGGAGCAGTTCGAGCGCCCGATTTTGGACCACCTCGCTCGGGTCGGTGGCAGCAATTTGCAGAACGAGTCGGGCAGTCTTCGGATCGTCGTAGACTCCCAGAATCTCCACCAAGCGAGCCCGTTCCGCCGGCGAGAGTTGGTCGTTGGCGAGGAGCCGCGCTAATTTCGGGAGCATCGACTTGGGTCGAAGTTCCCAGACGAGGTCCGCGACGCTGTGATTCCACTCGGGGAAATGCTGGTCGAATTCGGCGAGGAGGGCGTCGCGGCGGGCGGCATCGGTGCCACATGCGATGTTCAACGCCGCTCGATAGAAATGATCCGGCTCGTTGTAGCCTTTGGCCAGTGCGTCAAACAGCGGTTTGCATTGCTCGACGTCCAAATGCCGAGCCATCAGCAGAAACTCGCGACCGATGCGGTGTTTAACTTCGGACACCGCCCTGAGTGCTTGGTTGTCGAATGAAATCCCCCCAAGCTGTTTTGAGGCCAACTGCTGAGCGATCGTTCGCAAGACCGCTTCCGTCTCCGAGACGGTGAGGAAATCGTTCTTGCTGAATTGCAGGAGCGTTCGCAGTAGGTTCACTCGGCCGATTGACGTTTGGGCGGCCGCGTAGATTATCCGACCTCGGGAGGTAAAATTCGTCACGCGTTCTCTCAGTTCGCGCCAATCTGCTTTGGCGTCGTTGAGCCAATCGACGACAATGGGCAGGGCCGACATTCGCACAGGCAGGTTCGGGCTTTCAAACGCCGCCAGCACGCTTTCCGGCGTGTCGAGCTTCAGTTGGGGCAGGTTGTAACCTTGGTGACCCTTGGGGGTCAGCCGGTAGATTCGACCGCGCGTCCAATCACCCATGCCATGACCGCCCACGCCGGGGTCGTACCAATCGGCGACGAAGATGCTGCCATCGGGCGCCACGCACACATCACTGGGGCGAAACCAGGAATCGGTACTGGTCAGCAAAACCTCTTTGGCCAGCTCGTAACCGGCTCCCTTGGGACGGCGAAAGAAGGCGCGGACCTCGCGTGGCCCGGCATCGCAGTGGAGCAAAGCACCGAAGTACTTGGGTCCAAACAATGTTCCCTCGTAGAACTGGATTCCCGTCGGGCTGCCAAATCCCGTGCGCAGGACTTTGTGCACGATGCCGGGTTGCTCTTCGTGCCAATGACTCTGGCCGGGGCCACGCGGGTAGTAGCCGTAGTTTCCCCCGGGGAGCACGAAGCAGATGCGGGTCTGTTGATTGCCATCGTCGTCGTTATCTGACAGCCAAATTTCGCCGAAGGAATCGACGCACGCTTCGTAGTTGTTGCGGAAGTTATGGGCGATCAGTTCGAGATGGGTCCCGTCCAGATCGCAGCGCCAGACGGTTCCCGCTTGGCAATCGGAGTTGTTGCTTTGCCAGCGGCGTCCTCGGCCATCTCGGGCTTGGAGGGGCGGAATCGGTTGTCCGTTGCGATCGCGGCCAATGCCGACACCGCTGTCGCCGACGGTAAAATACAGCTTTCCGTCGGGGCCAAGATGTAAGCCGTGGACCCCGTGGTCGTGGTCGAAGCCACCGAAGCCGCTGAGGAATTTCGTCGGCGGACCGTCGGCCTTCAGGTCACCGTCACGATCCCAGAATTCGAGGATGTCGGGCGACTGCGCGACGAGAACTCGCAAGGACCGACGATCGCGTTGCGGGATGACGCAGACCGACAGCGGGCCGTAAAGTTCCGGCCCTTGATAGAACGTGACCGCTTTGGTTGCTTTGCCTTCACCTCGTTCGTCGATCAGTACGACGATGCGATCTCCTTCGGGTCGGAGGATGGGTCGGTTGAAATTGATTCGGCGATAATTGACGGCCTCGGCGACCCAGACCCGGCCCTGGGCGTCGATGTCGATGCTCGTCGGGTTCATCAGGTCCGGTTCATGAGCGAAGAGTTGGACTTGCATGTTTTCGGCGACGATCAGTCGATCGACCATCGCCTCGGGGGGAGTCTGCCCGAAGAGGTTGGGCATTATGCCGAGTCCATGAATCCCCAAGGCAAAGATGAGTGCCATCCCCAGATAGGATCGAAGCATCAAGGGAATCTCCTGAATCGGCAACCTCCCGGGCACGAGTCAGCCGGGCCACGTCATTTTAGCGACCGAGCGGACCCAAAAGGTAGGGCGGTGGCCAGCCCCCGAATGAGCGACTTAATGGCTGAGGTTCTCGTTGCCATTGTCGTTTTCGTGGCTGGCCGAGCTTTCGGGGAGCAAGATGGCCAGGAGGATGACGCCGGTGACGGCGCTGAGCAGCGAACCCGTCAACACGCCGATTTTTGCGGTGTCTAACAAGGAGTCGGGTAGGGCCAAACCTGCGATGAAAACAGACATGGTAAACCCGATGCCGGCAAGGCAACCAGCACCGAGCATGATGGGCCAGGTGACGCCGCTGGGGAGGCGAGCAATGTTCAATCGAACGGCCAAGGCGCTCATGGCCAGGATGCCGACGGGTTTGCCGAGAAACAGCCCTAAGGCGACGGCAAAGGCCACGCCGTGTCCAATCGACTCGGGTCGGATTTCGACACCGGCATTGGCCAAGGCAAAGAGCGGCACAATGACGAAAGCGACCCAAGGGTGCAAAGCTACTTCGAGGCGTTCTTGCGGCGAGACGGATTGCCACGCAGCCGATTCGATTTGGTTCAGCAGATTGACCTGTTCAGGTCCGCGCCGAGCCGACGTCCGCATCCGGTCCAGCAGCCGATTAACATTCTCAAGCATCTCGGTGCCTTCATATTGAGCCACCGTGGGTGTGAGCAACCCGAGGATCACACCGGCCACCGTCGGATGAACGTGCGCCTTGAGAAAGGCGAACCAAATTGCGGCACCCAGCAAGAAATAGATGGCGATGCGATTGACGCCCAAGTAGCGCAGCCCCACCACCGCGCCGAACCCGACAGCGGCCCAGAGCAAGGGATAGATACTGACGTCCGAGGAATAGAAGACCGCGATGAGAATGACCGCGCCGATATCGTCGGCGATGGCCAACGACAGGAGCATGATTTTCAATCCCAAAGGCACACGCCGACCGAACAGCGCCAGAAATCCGACCACGAAGGCAATGTCCGTCGCCGTTGGGATGCCCCACCCGGATTGCCCCTCTTTGCCACTACGGAGGAGCAAATAGATCACGGCGGGGACAATCATTCCTCCCAGCGCCGCCATCACCGGCAGGGCCGCCTTCCTCCACTCCCGAAGTTCGCCAGAGACGATCTCCCGCTTGATCTCCAGCCCGACAACAAAGAAGAACAATGTCATCAACGCATCGTTGACCCAGAGCAGAAGGGATAGTTCTAATTTGAACCCATTAACGGTGATGGCTCCCGGCGTTTCCCAGAACGCTTTGTACTTCGCGCCCCAGTGGGAGTTGGCCAACGCCAAGGCGACGATCGTCGCAACCAACAGGACGATACCGCCGGACGTCTCGGTCTCCAAGAATCGCCGAAACGGTTGCGTCAGACGCCGCATCGCCTGGACGGGAACTCGGACCGGCTTGGACGCTTTAGGCATGCTGGCTCCTATTATGTCCGGGTTGACTTCCTCGCGACCGCATCCAACAGTCGCGTGTCGGAATCTTGGGGTGTTGAGGTAGGATTCTATGCATTCGTCCGGCTTCCAACTCCGTTTCTTGCCTGTGGATCAACTCACCCCCGCGCCCTACAATCCGCGACGTCCCGTCCGGCCCGACTCCCCGGTGTACCGCCGATTGGCCCGCAGTTTGCGCGAGTTCGGCCTCGTTGAGCCTCTCGTTTGGAACGAGACGACCTTGCACGTCGTCGGCGGGCACCTTCGTCTCCAAATTCTCAAAGACCTCGGCGCTACCGAAGTACCCGTCTCGGTCGTTCATCTCAGTCCCGCACGCGAAAAAGCCCTTAATGTGGTTCTCAACAATCGCGAGGCTCAAGGTCGCTTCGATCCCGAGGCCCTTCGTGATCTGCTCGAGGAGTTGCAGCACCTCCCGGAACTCGAATTGACCGGCTTCGATGCCGCTGATTTAAAATCGCTCCGACTGGAGCCAGTCGCAGAGCTCGCCCCTTGGCACGACCCAGATCGGTTGGAATTGATCGTGGAGATCCCCAGGGAACGGTATGCAACGATTCAGCCACGGCTTGACGAACTGGTCCGCGAGTTTGACCTGGTATGCCACCTCCGGGGGTTGTAATCGACGCCATGTCGTTCGAGCGGTCAGCGCCAGGAGAGGTCGTGTTGGCTGAGGCGCTCATATCCATCCGCCGTGATTCGATAGTTGTGCTCGATACGAAGGCCCCCCACTCCCTCGATGTACAGCCCCGGTTCGAGAGTGATTACATCTCCCTCTACCAAGGTCTCACTCGAATGCCGGACAATGAATGGTGCTTCTGGGTGCGACAACCCCAACCCGTGACCGACGTGGTGGCCGAAATGTTCCGCCAGGCCGGCAGAGCGGAAGACGCCCCGCACCGCGTCATCCACCGCTTGGCAAGGGACACCAGCTCGCAACAACCGTTCGCCGGCTTGCAGGGCCGACGAGCACAATTCATGCATTCGCCGCTGAGTCGGATTCGGTTCGCGGCCGACGACGAAGGTCTTCGTGAAATCGCACCGGTACCCTCGAATCACAACCGAGAAATCCAGGATGAACATGTCTCCCGTGGCGAGAACGCGTTGCGTCGGCGGACCGCCGCGTCGGCTGGCTCCGGGCGAGACGGCGAAATCACCGTACACGATGACCGCGTGGGCCGCCTCTTTCGTGCACGCCGACTGGACCCCCACATAAACATCCAGTTCGGTCATTCCCGGAGCGAGGTTCTGCTCGGCCCAGACGAAACCGGCCTCGGCGGCTCGGGCACAGCGCTTCAACAACTCAATCTCGTCCCCGTCTTTGCTCCGGCGCATCTGGGCCAAGGTCGTGACCACGATCTCCGCCCAGGGATCACCCGGTCGATCGTGAAGACGAAACTCGCCCGTCTCGGAGACGGCACGCACGAGAGCCAGCCGCCGTGGTCCGGATGGTGCGGATTGGCCATCGTACCAAGTCACAACTCGGACCTCGTCGGCAAACGAGGATTTCACCGAATCCGGCAAACGATTCTCGTGCCAAAGAATGCAGGATCCGTCGCGACGGAGTTCGAGAATCCCGCCGTAGTCGAAGCCGAGGCTGAACGGATCGACGTGGAAGTTGGCCAAATACATCAGGTGCAGGGGATCGGCGAGGAGCAGCCGATCGGTCGGCAGACGCTCTCCCAGGCGCTGCCACAATCGCTGACGTCGTTGCCGACATCCCTCCGCGGTCAACATGCTCGAATCTCCAGCGAGGTCGTCGACCAGCTCTGCTCGTTAGCCGGACTGTTCGTAGTAAACGGAGTCAATAGCAATCGCGGCCCCCAAGAGCAGGATTTTGGCAATCGGTTGATCGCGTAGATCCTCCGCGATCGAGACGACGTAGTTGTCCGCCGAGGTGAACAGTTCTTTGGTCAGGCCGGCCCATTTTTTCGTCACATGGCCCAACTCTTGCCCGCTGGGCGTCACAAACTTGAAGTCCCACCCGTGCCATTTGCCTTTGATCTCGGCGACTTGTTGATGTTTGTCATCGTAAACGTAGAACCCACCGCCCAGGGAAAACAACTTGGCTTTGAAATAACCTAAACGACGATGTTCCGCATCGAAAACTTCCACGGTCGGACGGAGCAGAGCGAACGGTTTTTTCAGGCTCGCGACGATGGCATGGCTGGGGTGTTCACGGATTTCAAAAGTTGTGGCCATCAATTTCTTGCTAACGATCCAACGGAGGGTTTTCATCCACCCCGGAATGCGCTCTTCCGCGATGCCGACTTGTTCGCCGCTGTCGGCATCGAAAATGTCGTAGACGTCGGTCGTCTTAAGAATCGCGGCGCGTTCTTTGATCAAAAAGTTCTGCACTTCAAGCATAAGAGGGGCCCCCGATGCAGGCGATCATACAGGAGTTGAACCCGACTCGTGACGAAGACAACGAGCATCATACTTGCTGAAGTATTGTCGGCGAGGCGTTGCGGCGATCCGTTATTGTCCTGGTGGGAGCCGGTCGTTGCCGATCTTGCTGCTTGGCGGTTAATTGACATTATCGAATGAGGATTTGCCGTGACTTCGCCGATCATCGATAAGCGAGAAGAGCGTATCCGCTCAATGTTCGGAGCGATCGCGCCGTGGTATGACCGGCTGAATCATCTCTTGAGCCTCAACGTGGACCGGAGCTGGCGCCGCCGAACGACGACGCTTGTCCGCCCGGCCGGTGATGGTCCGATTCTCGATGTCTGTACCGGCACGGGAGACTTAGCGTTGCAGTATGATCGGGCATGCGGCGGGAAGGTGCCGATCGTCGGCGTCGATTTCTGCCCGGAATTGTTGCAACGAGCTACGGTCAAGATACGCCAGGCTCAGGCGGATCGTCGGATCACACTCATCGAAGCCGATGCGCAGCGTTTGCCATTTGCCAGCGATCAATTCCAAATCACGTGCGTTGCCTTCGGCTTACGGAATATCACCGATATGGACAAAGGACTGTCGGAGATGGTCCGAGTGACACGGCCCAGTGGTCGCGTCGCGGTCCTGGAATTCTCGCGACCACGGAATCCAGTGCTGCGGCGTTCGTATTTTCTGTTTTTCCGGCACGTCTTACCTCGGTTGGGCAATCGGTTGTCACGCAGCCCCGACGCTGCTTACTCCTACCTTCCCGAGAGTGTGTTGCAATTCCCCGACTACGAGGCGTTGGCCGAGCGAATGTGCGGGCATGGTCTGACCGACGTCACCTTTTTCCCGTTCACGGGGGGCATCGCGACCCTCTACGTCGGGTGGAAACGCTGATGTCGAGCCACCTTCTGATTCGAGCAGCTCGGGGGGAAGTGGTCGAACGGCCGCCCGTCTGGGCCATGCGACAAGCCGGTCGCTGGGATCCCGAGTTCAACCGATGGCGGCAGGGAAAAAGTTTTTACGAGTTTTCGGAAGACGTCGAATTGGCGGCTCGCGCCTCGCTGAGTCCTAGACGATTCGGCGTCGATGCCATCATCTTGTTCTACGACATCACGAGTTTGCCCGTCGCCATGGGGTTGCCCTTCACGCTTCGGCCCCATGTGGGTCCATGGCCCGACCAACCGATTCGAAGTCTGGACGATGTTCGGCGCTTGTCGCCGCGCCCGGAACCGACCCGATTTCGCCACATTCTTGACCTGTTGCGTCGTGTCAAAGACGAGTTGCAAGAAGATCTGCCCGTCATCGTCTTTGCCGGGGCCCCATTCACGGTCGCGAGCTACTGTCTGGGCACGGGCAAAGACCTCGAAGAGACACGACGCTTTGCCGAATCTCAGCCGCAAACGTGGGATGCCCTGCTCCATCGGCTGAGCGAGGCCACCGTTCATTTTTTGAACGTGCTGATTCGGGAGGGGGCCGACATTTATCAGCTTTTCGACTCATGGGCCGGAGCGTTGCGGTTCGACGAATATGAGCGGTGGTCGGCTTCGTACCACCGTCGAATCTTCGCGGAGGTCGCGGAGGTACCACGGATCCTTTTCGTGAAGGAATGCCCGTATCTGGAGGTGATGTGCCAAAGCGGGGCCGACGTCGTCAGTCTCGGCACGAGGCACGATCTGGCGGCGGCTCGGCGTGAGTTTCCCCATCTGGTCTTCCAGGGCAACGTGGATCAAGAGCTTCTCCGCTGCGGTACTCCCGAACAGGTGGCGGAAGCGACTCGTCGATGCGTTCAAGCGGGCGGGGGCCAACGACATATCGTCAATTTGAATCATGGTTGCGACCCGGGCACCCGAGTCGAGAATTTTGAAGCCTTCGTGCGGGCGGTGAAGGAATGTCGAGGTTCCGGTTCCGTCTGACTGCCGGTTGAGCCGACGAGACAACGCGGCTTGCCGACCTGACTGCCAGCGGTACTTATGAGGTCATGACTCTCCCGGAGGCTGCCATGTCCAGCAAACCCGAGACACGAATTCAAGAGTTGCATTTGATATTGCCCCCCGCCCCCAAACCTGTGGCGAAGTACAAGACCGCCGTGCAGGTCGGCTCCATGCTGTACGTCTCGGGGCATGGTCCGTTGAAAGAGGACAAGACGATGATCACCGGTCGGGTCGGGGCCGATTTGACACTCGAGCAAGGTAAGCAAGCGGCCCGACAGACGGGACTGGCGATCCTCTCCACTGTCCGGGCGACGCTCGGTTCTCTCGATCCGGTCAAACGCCTGGTCAAGACGCTCGGCTTGGTGCAATGCACGCCGGAGTTCCGCGACCACCCCCAGGTCATCAATGGTTTCTCGGAACTGATGGCTGAGGTGTTTGGCGAGGATGCCGGCGTGGGTGCTCGCAGTGCCATCGGCACCAACGCGCTGCCGGGCAATATCGCCGTCGAGATCGAGTGCATTTTTGAATTGCAGGGTTGAGGATGGCTCGGCGACCGAAATCTTCCACAACGACATCCTAGCCCAGCATCGACCGAAATTCCTCGAACAAGTAAACGCTGTCGTGCGGACCGGCACTCGCCTCGGGGTGATACTGGACGCTGAACACGGGGAAGCGACGGTGCCGCATCCCCTCCAACGTCCCATCGTTCAAATTGACATGAGTCGGAATCAAATCTGACGGCAGCGAATCGGTATCGATAGCGAAACCGTGGTTTTGCGTTGTGATTTCGATCTGACGAGTTTGCTCATTCCGCACAGGATGGTTGGCACCGCGATGTCCGAATTTCAACTTGAAGGTCTTGGCGCCTAAAGCCAACCCGAGCAGCTGATGGCCCAGGCAGATACCGAAGATCGGTTTGTGCCCCACGAGCCGGCGAATCGTCTCATGGGCATACGTGAGAGGCTCGGGATCCCCTGGCCCGTTCGACAAGAAGATGCCGTCCGGGTCGAGTCGGAGCACCTCTTCGGCGCTGGCGTTCCCAGGCAGGACGGTGACACGGCAACCGACTTGAACCAGGCAGCGGAGGATGTTCCATTTCATGCCGAAGTCCAACGCGACGACATGGCGAGTGATCGGTCGGGGTGCTAGATGCGCGACCAACGGGCTGACGAATCCCTCGTGCCATTCAAACGGTTCTGTGGGAAGGACCTGTTGGACGAGGTCTCGTCCAACGATGCTTGGAGCCGATCGCGCCTTCCGCACCAGGGAGGCGTCGTCGAGGTCTTCGGTGGAGAGCACGCCGGTCATGGCCCCGCGAAGACGCAACCGACGGACCAACGCGCGGGTGTCGATCCCTTCCAACCCGATGATACCGTGTTCGGCGAGGTATTCGTTTAACGTCTTCTGCGAGCGGAAGTTGCTGGGATGTACGGCCAGTTCCCGGATGACGAAGCCCTCGACCTGCGGGCCACGCGATTCTTTATCCTCGTCGGTGACACCATAGTTGCCGATATGCGGGTAGGTCATTGTGACGATCTGACCCTTGTAAGACGGATCGGTCAGGACCTCTTGATAGCCCGTCATGCTGGTATTGAAGACGACTTCGCCGAAGCGTTCACCGGGAGCGCCGAAAGCGCGACCGGTGAATACGGTGCCGTCTTCGAGAGCGAGTTTGGCAATTCTTGGGGACAATTGTCGCACCTTCGGAACCTATCGAGCATCAGGCCGGTGACTTGATCAAACCGTACTGCACCAAGGTTTGGCGGACTCGCGCCTCTCCGGCAGCGTCGAGGGGGGTCATGGGGAGGCGTAATTCGCCTGTTCCCCGGCCGAGGAGTTTCAGCGCGCATTTAATGGGGATTGGATTCGTCGCCACACCCAGCATGTCCCGACACAGGGGGAACAACTTGCGGTGCCAGGATTGGGCGGCAGCGATGTCACCTTTCAGGAAGCTGCCGACCAGCCCTTTCATGTCGCGCGGGACGATGTTGCCCACGACGGAAACGACGCCTTTCCCGCCGATACTCATGAGCGGCAAAGTCAAGCTGTCGTCGCCTGAAAGGATCGCGATGTCGCACAATTGGGCGATCTGGGAGGCTTGATCCAGTGACCCGGTCGCCTCTTTAACGGCAACCACGTTGGGATGTTGGGCGATACGAGCGATCGTTTCCGGAAGAATGTTGGACCCGGTGCGACCGGGGATGTTATAGAGCACGATGGGAATATCGACGGCATCGGCGACGGCACGGAAGTGTTGATAGTATCCCTCTTGCGTCGGCTTGTTGTAGTAGGGTCCCACCATGAGCACGCCGTCGGCTCCGGCCTTCTTCGCGAACTTCGTCAGGCGAATCGCTTCGCGGGTGCTGTTCGACCCGGTTCCGGGCATCGTCTTGATGCGCCCCCGGACTCGCTCACACACAAAGGCGATGACACGTTCGTGTTCCTCATGATCCAACGTGGGTGATTCTCCGGTGGTGCCAACAGGGGCGAGACAGTCCGTCCCCTGTTCCACATGCCAATCGACGAGTCGGCCCAACTCCTCGAAGTCAATGTCGCCATTGCGGAACGGCGTCACGAGCGCGACTGTGACGCCGGCGAATTGGTCACCGCGCGAAGCCATGACTCGGCCTCCGTGGAGGAAACGACAGCATTCCCGGAAATCTACGAACGTGCGCCCGCGCCTTCAAGCACGAGCCGGCCGACATCGACGAGGGCCCGTAAATTGAGAGCGGGGTCAACAAATGGTTTGGGAGAGTTCCGCAGTGGCGCAGTCGGTCCCCCTATCGAGGAAGCTCGTGGCGGAATTCATCGGAACCTATGCTTTAGTGTTTGCCGGCACAGCAGCTATCGTCGTGCACCGCGAGGGGAGCCTGGCCCATGAAGGTGTCGCCTTAACGTTCGGGCTGGTCGTGTTTGCCATGATTTCCGCGATTGGCGACGTCTCTGGAGCCCACATCAACCCCGCCGTCACCCTGGCATTTGCTGCGGCACGACGTTTTCCCTCCCGGTGGATCATGCCGTATATCGCATCCCAGTGTCTCGGAGCGATCTCAGCGAGCGTGACGGTCCGGCTGTTGTTTCCGCAGGATGATCGGCTCGGGGCCACCATCCCGGCTGGAACTCTGACACAATCGTGGGTGTTGGAGCTATTCTATTGATGACCGCGGGATTGATGTTCGTCATCCTCGGTGTCTCGACCGGGGCACAAGAGAAAGGCATCTTCGCGGGGCTGGCGATCGGCAGTATGGTGGCGTTGGAGGCGCTTGTCGGAGGGCCGATCTCGGGGGCGTCGATGAATCCGGCCCGGTCGTTGGGCCCGGCGCTGGTCTCGGGGCGATGGTCGGAACTGTGGATTTATTGGACGGCCCCTATTTTGGGAGCACTGGCGGCCCCTTGGGCCTGCCGTTGTGTTCGAGATGAAGCGTGTTGCACCTGGAAAGATCACAGGGCCGCCCCATGAACCATCCAAAGCGGTTGCTGTTCGTTTGTGTTGAGAACGCGAATCGGAGCCAAATGGCCGAAGCTTTCGCCCGGATCCTTGGGGGAGCGGCAGTCGAGGCCTACAGCGCCGGCTCGCGCCCCTCCGGCGTGGTCAATCCCAAGGCGATCGCCGCCATGAGGGAACTCGGCTACGATCTGAGTACACACGCCTCGAAGTCGCTTCACGATCTGCCTCAAGTCGAGTTCGACTTCGTCGCGACGATGGGGTGCGGCGACTCGTGTCCGTGGATTCCGGCGCGACATCGAGCCGACTGGTCGATCCCGGACCCGAAGTACATGTCTCCCGAGCAATTTAACACGGTCCGCGATCTCATCCGGGACAAAGTCGCCGAGGCATTAACCCTGTTGGGCGTCCCTCTTTGCGATCTCAAGGCAAAATCGACCCCGACAGATTCCCGCTGACGGCGACGTTGTCATCTTTTTTCTCAGCTGACCCCTCGGCAGGGATCGACTTCCTCACGGTAAGGACCGGACAGGAGGCCTTGCGCACAATTTGTTCGGCGACACTTCCCAAGAGCAACCGCATCAGGGGGCCTCGACCATGCGTTCCCATGACGATCAGATTGGCATTGGATTTCTCCGCGGTCATTAAAATGTCGTCGACCACGTCGCCCCGAGTCAGGAGATGCTCGATGGGAATCTTCGGGTCGGTCGGTCGGATGCTTTTCAGTTGCTCATAAAGAGCCGTATCCGCTTCGGGCGGTTCCAAGGGCACAATCGCCTCGCCATGCACATAAACCGGTGGAACCTCGACGTGGTGCACGATCATCCGAGCACCGTAATCCCGTGCGAGAGCACAGGCCAGATCGAAGGCCAGCATGGCGCTTTCGGAAAAATCGGTCGGATGGAGAATGGTTTTGATCGGGAGCATCGCAGACCTCCGAGTCGGGAAAGACAAGATCAGGACCTTGGTATCCGAAGCCGGTGCGCCAGACGCAACTCGCGCATCATCGAGCGTTTTTTCGCTTGGTGGGCCTGCATGCGTCGGAGGATGTCATCTAAGACGCGGACAGCGGAGAGCATGTGAGGCCCCTTGTTGAGCATGACGCACTCGGCCCGGTGACCCATAGCGGCGTCGGTGATTTCGGCCCGCGAGGGCAGCCCCTGTTTCGCGAGGCTTTCGAGCACTTGGGTCGCCCAGATGACCGGAACATGGGCCGCCTCGCAGACCCAAAGGATTTCTTCCTGCACTTCGGCCAAGCGCTCGAACCCACACTCCACCGCCAAATCGCCGCGCGCGATCATGACACCCACGCAGGGCAATTTCATGGCCGCCAGTAGCATGGCCGGCAGATTCTCGAAGCCGCGCCTCGTTTCGATTTTGAGCACCACCGCCGGGCAGCGATTGCCCAAGCGATCGAGTTGCTCGCGCAACGCATCGACATCAGCGGCGTTATTGGCAAACGACAATTCGACCACGTCGGCATGCTGAGCCACAAACGGCAAACAGTCCAGGTCATCTTCTGTGAGGGCAGGTAACCGAAGGTCGCTCTCCGGTAGATTGATCCCCTTATCCGCCCGAAGGGTCTCGCCACCGAGGCGAGCATGCGTGATGTGGACATGGACCGCGGACGCGTTGATCTCATCCACCACGCCCCCAATCTTGCCGTCGTCGAACCAGATCGCCTCGCCTGGGCGAACGTCGTCGAAGACCTGCGGCAATGAACAACCGATCCTCGCTGGGGTGAGGACGCGGCCCGAGGGGTCGAATCGAGCCGGTCGGCCCGGTTGCTGGTTGCGGGTGATGATCAGGTGATCGCCGACGTTGAGGCGAATCGCCTGCTCGCACGGAGGAAACTCGCCGACCACGGTTTCCTGAGCGTGACCTTTTTTGTCTCGCCGCAAGACCGTACCCGGGACGACGTAAGCCGTCTGACGCAACAAAGCCCAGCTGCCGCCCGTGACCGTGTCGGCGATCTCGAATTCACGTCGAGCATCGCGAGCGTCGCGGAAGCGAACGCGGTCATTGATCTTTAGTCGCTCTAGCCAAGCCGTCGACACGGGGAGGACGGCATCCGCCGGGGAGGGCGGCGGCACCGGTCGCTCGTTCGATGTCAGCCAGACCCGAGCGGGCGCGGTCACTCGACCGAAGACATCGCGCTGGGGTCGAATCCGAATTACGGCAGGGCCCGGCTCGAGGGGCCCTGTGCGGAGCTTCGGACCGGCCAGGTCCATGACCACCCGACAAGATCGCCCCAGAGATTGCTCGGCTCGGCGAAGATGATCGATCATCTGTCGCCACTGCTCGGGTCGGTCATGAGCGCAATTGATCCGCAGACAGTTCATGCCCAGACGGAGCAAGTCGTGAACCAACGTATAATCTCGGGCGGCTTGCGTGGGCATGGTCACCATAATGCGGACCGAGCGACCCGACGGAGCTGGGCCGAGCAAGGCGTCGGCATGGGACGCGAGTAATTTCTGACCGCCGGCCAGATCGACTCCGATCGAGTGGTCTTCGACCGGAGGAGCTTTCGTTTTCGTGACCCGACGCAGCACATTCAGGACCGCATCGACCGCATGCAGGACGTGCGACTCCGCGCGACCCAGCGAGGACAACCCCAAGGCGGCGAGCCGAAGCTGCAAGGGCCGCAGGTCCCGCCGACGCAGCGCCAGGTAGTGCAGCAGATTCTTGGCACTTTCCTGGTAATTGGGATGAACGTGTTCCAATTCGGGTGGTGACTGAGCCGCGGCCACCAGATCCTCCCGAATGGCTGCCAGCTCGGTCAACAACTCGTGAAACTCGGAGGGCGAAGCAGGTGTCGTCTTATCATCCCGTTGGGTCGTCATGACCACCCTCCCGATTGGGTCATCCGTCAGACGGCGGCCAGTTCGTCTTGGCGAACGACAGTGAACTTGGACTCGAGAGATTCGAGGATCTTGACGATTCCGCCGTATTCCAACTCGCTGTAAGGCAGCATGGCGGGGCCGCTGAACCCTTGCCGACGCATTTCCAAGGCTTTTTCGGCGGCGCGATCCCGCACGGTGTCCCAGAAGGGATGATCGAACGGATCCAAGGCCTCGGTGAGTCGTCCGTGATGCACACAGAAGGCCCAGCAGCTAATGATGGGCGGACCGTCGAAATAGCTGCATCCGGTGCCGTGTTTCACGGGCATCAAAGGTCCGACATGGCTGCCGCGCATGAAGCCGCCGACATACGGTGCGGCCGCGAACGGGGCCAAAATCTCTCCCGTCGCCGGGAAGTTTTTCTGCACTCGAACAAGCATCACCGGGTCGTCCTTACCGGTGTATTTGCCGGCGATGTTGTGCAACCGTTGCGTGCTGACGACCGCCGCGATCTCTCCGTCGTGTCGGCTGCGAATGGACTCGACGACGAAGCGATCATTGTCGCGGAGCAGAGCCGCCAAGCGATAGAGGTCCTCGGGGGCCTCCAACTCGATGACGCGATCACCGTCGACGTGACTGACGTCTTGCACCCGGAAGCGGAAACCCTGGGTGATTTCGGGGCTCAAGAGAAGCCCGGCCGTGTTCATCGGGTCAGCGAACGCGAGATACAAAGGCAAATTGAACGCGCCCGGCTCAGTCTTGTCGGCGAGGAACATCAGGAACGGTTCGTTCGGCCGCTCCTCGAATTCCATCTCAGCGACAGCGGGACCGGCTCCCTTGACATTGCCGCTGAAGGAACTCACCAACAAGTCCTGGCCGGCTCCATACAGCCCTTGGTCCTTGGCCGAATCGGTCCCGGCGCGGAAGGCATCCCAAGCCAGCCGATGAATCTCCGAGTCTCCCACCCCGCGTGGGTGGACCATCAGGATGGCGATGTCGTCTCCGGTGTGGCCGACGAAGAAGTCGCTCAAGAGGCTTTCGCCGTCACTCGCGATGCGTCGGGTAATGGTGTCGAGTAGACGCCGACTCGGGGCGATATGTCCGCCGATGCTGCCCACGTCGGCCTTGATAATCGTCAGTGTGGTGAACATGGATCGGTCCTCCCAAGAGGAACAGCCGCCGTCGCGTGCGGGCAGGGAGGGCCGCGGTCCGACGTCTCCCGCAGCAAGGCGATGACGTCACTGTCCTCGATAGGTGAGAAATCGTCGTAGAATTGGCCGACCGCCCAGAAGTCTTCCGGAGCGGACAGGCAGATGATCTCATCGCACAGGGGCCGAAGTTCCGCCAAACGATCCGGAGACGCGACGGGAACCGCCACGATGAGTTGTTCGGGCTTTTGGGCTCTTGCGGCACGGAGGGCGGCAGCCATGGTCGAACCCGTCGCGATCCCGTCGTCGGTGATGATGACGCTCCGCCCCGTGAGAGGGACGGCAGGTCGAACATTGCGGAAAAGGCGTTGGCGACGCTCGATCTCCGCCCATTGTCGCTTTTTCTCGTCGGCCACGTATTCGGGATATTCTTCGATGAGGCGGGCCGCTTCCGGGTTCATGACGACGCTCCCGTCTTCGGCGAGGGCCCCCAAAGCAGCTTCGGGATTGGTCGGCGAGCGGAGTTTGCGGGCCAAGATGACGTCGAGTTCGGCGGGCAACATGCGTGCCAGCATGGCCGCGATGACCACGCCGCCTCGGGGAATCCCCAGCACGACCGGGTTGTTGAGCCGGCGTTCCCGCAAGGTCTCCGCGAGTCGAACCGCCGCATCTTCACGGTCCCGAAACATGGCGTCGCTCCTCGTCCGGCGTATCCTCCGAATGGCGTGGCGGAGCTACCTCGATAGCGTTGCGCACCACCGGCAAGCCGGTGATTTCAGATGCCGCCTGTTGCGCTAATTGCTTCGCGTACCACGAATAAGCGCGACCCGTGAGGATCAGGCCGTCGTCGGTGACAAACAAGCGAAGCTCGGGAACACGCCGATCCAGGCGTCGGCGGATGGCCTCCGTCCGGTCGCGACTTAGTTCGCGGTACGGATTCGCACTACTCGGTTGGCTGAGAGAAAGCATCGCGACCTCCGCTGAGTTCGATCCAATCGTGGCCTTACGGTCGCAACCCCTTCAGCATTCTGCAAAGGTCATGCCATGATGTGTGAATTCCGCTCTGACCAACCCGGATTAGCCGAGTTTCCGCACCAAATCGCTTGTGCCGATCACGCCGATGAGGGTTCCGGTCTCGTCGGCCACGAAGACGTGATGCACGCGGTAGCTGTTCATGATCCGCACAACTTCACCCGCCAACGCCGTCGGTCGAACCGAAAGGACGGCAGGGGTCATAATGTCGGCCACCGTCGCGCGATCCTGGCGGGGTTCGCCAATCGCTTGCTCTCCCGATGGGGCTCGCGGAAACAGATCGAATTCTCGTTCATGAATGATCAAATCGCTCACGCTGACCACCCCCACCGGACGCCCGGCCGCGTCAATCACCGGTGCCACCGAAAAACCTCTCCGGGCCATCAACGCAATCGCGTCGCTCACCGAGGCATGTTCCGGTAGCGAAATCGGGTTCTCACTCATCAGTTCGGCGGCCGTATCGGCTCGCAGCGTCAAACGCGGCGGAAAGGTTCCCATGATCGGCTCCTTGACTCCCATCGAATCGGCTACTTCTTCGCGTCACGGATCAGCTTGTGGCATTGCACGCAACTGATGGTCAATTGCACATAGGCCAACGTCGCCCCCTCGGTGTTCTTCGCCGCTGACTGCCGCAGCAGGTCGCGGTTTGCTGTTTCGAAGGCCTGCAACTGCCTCGTGTATTCTTTGTAATGCGGCTTGTCCGAGCTCACCAGCTTCTCCATGAAATTCACCACATTCATCTTCTGGGCATGTGTCTCAACTGCCGCCAGGTCACCCCGCGTCAACCCCGCCAGGATCTCTTGCGACATCTGCAACTTCACTTGCATCCAGTCCGTCGGCTTCTCGTCCGCGTTCACACGCGGCAGAATTCCACTGACCCAAATCAGACAGGCCCCCAAGTACGCGATCCTGTACTTCAATTCCGGCCGCATGCGATCACCCCTTGCCCCTCGGGCGAATCTCCTGCATTGGTCTCGATTTCCACCAAGTTTTTTCCCTCGCAGCAATCATCGTGCCCAAACGACCGTACCGTTACGAAGCTCGACTTGCAGGAGCCTTTTCACGTCGTGAGCTTGGCAATGTGCGGATCCGGTACGAACCATGTGTTCGTTCGGTGCAGTCGCTGCCCGACACGACCGCCGGTCGTCGTCGCCAAGCTTCGGGCGGTTTCAGGCATGATAATTGCGGAGGGAATGACGGTCGCGGCCGACCTTTTTGAAGAACGATTTTGACCGAAACTCTTAACGGGGCATCTTGCCGGACTTTCCCAACGGACGGGATTCGCTGACGTTGGATCAAGGTCGGAAAAAGACAAGTGGTCAACGGCGATTCGATCCGCGGGAGAGGGCTTTTTTCCGGGGGCGACGCCGTTTGCCTCGTGGGCCTCCTACGATGCTCGTGGGAAGGCTCGGAAACACACTCAGCTTCAGGAGGATGCCACATGAGCAGCGTCATGACCCAAGAACCGATGTCCCCCGTTCGGCGGCAGGAAGTGGACGCGGTCTCTCCCGTTGGAAGTTTGGCGTCGGCATTTTGGGAGGAGCCTCGACAACCTTGCATCCCGACTCCCGACGAGATTCGCGTGCTGGCCTACCACAAATGGGTGGCGGCGGGCTGTCCTCCTGGCGATGGCGTGAATTTTTGGTTGGAAGCCGAACAGGAACTGATTCACCAGCTTCAACTGGGTCACGTTTCTGCCGAACATGAATCGTGTCGTTCGATGTGACGACGGAGAAGGCCAACACCGGACTATTCATCGCGGTGTTGACCCTCGACTTGCGCCAGAATGGTTCGTTGCCCGCGACTCAATTCGATTCCGCAGGGATTTGTTCGCGCACTGTCAGAACAGGGCATGGAGCTTTTCGGATCAATTCTTCGGCGACGCTTCCCAGAAGCAGTCGGCGCCAGCCGGTTCGCCCATGAGTCCCCATGACGATCAGGTCCGAGCCGAGTTCGCGGGCGACCTTGAGGATTCCCTCGGCGAAGGTGTCGGCGTATTCGAGGCGGTATTCGACGGGGAGGTCGCCCACGGGCCTTTGTCGCAGTTGTCGCTCCAGCTCTCGCCGCTCCACGTCATCGTCCGGCGGAGGTGCCGACTCGGGGGGCAACCCGATCGGTCGGGCCGGCCAACGGGCAACGTGCAAGATCACCAGCTTCGCCTTTTGGTCTCGGGCCAGGGCCAGGGCGAACATCAACGCGGAGTCGGCTTGTGGCGAGAAATCGGTCGGGTGCAAGATGGAGCGAATCACGTTCATCGAGGACGCCTCCTTGGGATCGGAAAAGTCCCCCCCGGTTGATTAGATTTGGAGTCCGGCGTAATTGACGAGAGCTTTCATGTAATTGGCACGTTCAAAGGCCGCCGGGTCCGGACAGTTCGCTTGGCTCAAGCTGCCCTTCATCTGTTCCACCGACTGATACTCGTGTTCGACCATCCAACGGGTGATGCCGTCAAGCAAATCTCGAACATGGCCGACTCCTCGTTGCATCAGAACCGACATGATTTGGACGCCATCGGCGCCCGCGAGGATCAGTTTGATGACATCGGCGGGGCTGTGGACGCCACTCGTCGCCGCCAGCGAACAACGAAGTCCCTGTCGCAAGATGGCGATCCAGCGGAGCGGTAGCCGCAACTCACGCGAGTCACTCAAGTGAACATGAGCGGACACGGAGAGCGTGTTGAGGTCGATGTCGGGCTGGAGGAAACGATTGAAGAAGACCAGCCCATCCGCACCGGCTCCGACGAGTCGGCGGGCGAAATGGGGCAGGGAACTGAAAAACGGGCCAATTTTTACCGCTAAGGGAATCTTGACCTCGGCTCGAACTGCCTCCACCAGATCAAGGTAGCATTGCTCGACCTCGGCGCTGGACTGATTCGGATCGGTCGCCAAAAAGTAGATATTCAGTTCGAGAGCGTCGGCCCCCGCTTCCTGAAGCATTCGAGCGTACCGTACCCATCCCCCGCGTGTCCGACCATTCAGACTGGCGATGACCGGAATTTTGAGGATTTGCTTGGCGGCCATCACTCGATCCAGGTAATCATCCGGACTACTGCGGCGATCCGCGAGCGGTGGAAAATAATTCAGCGCCTCGGGGAACGAGTGGGCCCCGTACTCCTCCAACTGGGTCAACTGCCAATCGTAATGTTCGATCTGCTCTTCCCACAAGGAGGGCAACACGACGGCGGCGATGCCAACGCTCTCGAGATCACGCAACAGTTCGAG
>CAKZUU010000250.1 GCA_937922175.1 uncultured Gemmataceae bacterium | reverse complement strand
CCGTTCCATGTTGACTCTCGAAAAAAGGGCGGAAATCGGTCACCGCCGAAATCGATCAACTGGCCCATTGCACCAGCAAGAAGGCAGCGATGGGCACCAGAATCAACAGCCCGATGCTGACGACTTTCATCATTTGGTGATAGCGGTCGGCCCAGGGAAGGATGGGCACCTGGGCTTCCATGATTCCCTCGGGCACGGTTGGAGGTGAGCCGGATTGCGTCTTTCCCAGGCGAGTGCGGGCATTTTCGATCCAGCCTCGTAGCCGGTCCAAATCCTCGCCGTATTTCCCGCGAAAGCCCAACACCACGCACAGCAGGAACGCTTCGAGAGCATCACTGCCCGGCAACGACTCTGCCAAGGCCGCTTGCTCCCAAAATTTTTCATAACGCAGGTTGGAATGATACAACGCTTGTTCGAGCTTTTGTTCATTCCAATCAGCGCCCCAGGGCGAATCGACCATCACCTCGTCCAGCCAACAGGTCAGGGCATAACGGATGCCGAGGAAAATCCCACGACTGCCCACGACCGATTGATGAGGCAAGGGCTGATCGGCACCCCAGGGAGGAGCCTGGGTCGGCGAGCCGAGGAGTCCCTTCAAGGCCGCTTGTTCGGCAGCCAAGGAGGGACGCTCGCCTCGCGCGAGTCGCGCTCTCAGGTCAAGCCCCTGCCGGAGAACTGGGTAAACGAGTTCGGCCAAGTCGTCGCGCATCGGAACATCCGCCGCCAAGTTGTGCATCATGTTACAATTCCGGTCGTCGATGAACAGCGAAGGTTCGGGGATGTTTCTTTTGGCCGAGGTCGGGGATACAACAACGAACGTCTTTTCTCTCGAAGGTTGAATGAAAGGCACGCATGAGCGCTCGCGGCATCCATTGGTATGAGGGTATGTTTTTGCGGCCGCAGCATTTTCAGTCGGCCGACCGTTTCAGTGCCCAACAACAAGCCCGAGACAGCCGTTGGAGTTGCCACTACGGCTGGGGGATTCGCCGAATCGCCTGGGAGACCGAGGCGCTCGCCACCTATCGCTTCGCGTTGCGGTCTCTCGAAGTTCGATTTCGCGACGGTACGGTGTTGGCCCTGCCCGAAGATGGTAGTCTGCCCAACATCGACTTGAAACCGGCGTTGATGAAGTCCCGTCGGGTCACGATCTTGATCGCCCTGCCGCGGCTTCATCTGGGACGGGCAAACGTCGGCGCCGAGGGAAGCCGATTCCTCGTCGATCTTCAGGAAGTCGAAGACGAGAATAATGGCGGCAATCCACAGACCGTCTCCGTCCGGCGCTGGAACGTTCGTCTCCTGACCGACCAAGACGATAGCAGCGGTTTCGAGACCTTGCCGTTGGCACGGGTGGAGAAATCGGCCCGGGCAGAAGCCGTCCCGCAACTCGACACCACTTATATTCCCCCCGCGCTGACCTGCGACGCCTGGCCCGAGCTACAGATCGGGATCTTGCGGACGACGTTCGATCGGATCGGTCGAAAGATCGAAGTGCTCGCCAATCAAGCTCTCAGCCGCGGCATCACCCTCGACAGTCACGGTCAAGGGGACGCTCGATTGATCGGGCAATTGTCTCGCTTGAACGAAGCCCACGCGCTGCTGGGGAATCTCGCCTTCATCGAGGGGGTGCATCCCTTGTCGGCGTATCTCGAATTGTGCCGACTGGTCGGTCAACTCGCCATCTTTAGCCGCGCCGTCCGCCCCCCCGATCTGCCCCGCTACGACCACGACGATTTGGGCGGCTGCTTTTACAAAGTGCGTCAGTACCTCGACGGGTTGCTGAATGAAGTGGACGAGCCAAGCTACGAGGAGCGCCCCTTCATCGGCGCCGGCTTGCGGATGCAGGTGGCCATCGAACCGAAATGGCTGGAGCCCGGCTACGCGATGTTTCTGGGGGTTCGCAGCCCGCTCGGCAGCGAAGAGATCATCCGTTTGCTGACACAGGTCGGCCGTCTCGACATGAAAGTCGGCAGCAGCGATCGTGTCGATCAGATTTTCACGAAGGGCGCGGCGGGGCTTCGCTTCACTCCCTCGCCAAGGCCGCCGCGAGCTCTCCCCGCGGCCCCGGAACTGACCTACTTTCAGATTGATCGAGATTCGACGCCGTCGGAATGGCAGTACGTCGAGAAGTCCTTGTCGTTGGCGATCCGGTTCAATGAAAAACTCATCGAAGGAACGATTCAAGGCGAACGCGAATTGAAATTGCGAATCAAGACCGGCGGGGGGCAATCAGCCACCATCCAGGTAACGCTCTACGTCCTCCCCCAAGCCGCGCTCGGATGACCCTCGCCGGAGCGATCATCAACGGAACCGGGGCGAACCCGGCGGAAGAATGCCATGATCTGTCCTTACTGCGGCTTCGACAACCTACCCGGTGAGAGCGAGTGCCGCCGCTGTATGGGTGATTTGACCGCGCTCGATAGGCCAACGCCGAGTGACCGCGTCGAGTTCAGCCTGATGAAAGACACGGTGGGCCAATTGCAGCCCCGCTCACCTGTGGTGTTGCCTCTCGATTCGACCGTCGCTCAGGCCGTTCAGCTTCTTCTCGATCACGAAGTCGGTGCCGTCTTGATTGTGGACGATCACGGTTGTTTGGTCGGGATTTTCAGCGAGCGCGACTTGCTCCTGAAAATTGCTGGGATCGAGCGGCCCTTGAGCGAATTGCCCGTCAAAGACTACATGACCCCCAAACCGCAGACCGTCAGCCCCGAAGATTGTCTGGCGTTCGCCTTGCACAAGATGGACGTGGGAGGCTACCGCCATTTGCCGGTGGTCCAAGACGGCAAACCGATCGCGGTGCTGTCCGTCCGCGACGTCATCCGTCACATGACGCAGATGGTGAACCCGTAGCCGGTCTTTCAAGCCAACCGCCCAGCTCGCTCTCACTCGACGGTCACGGATTTCGCGAGATTTCGCGGTTTGTCGACGTCGCAACCGCGGAGTAAGGCAACATGGTAGGCCAACAGTTGCAAGGGGATGGCAAACACGATCGGTTGAAGGTAATCCGGCACCTCGGGCACAACGATCACCTCGTCGGCACGATCTTCGACAGCGGCCACGATGTCATCATCTCCGTTGCCACAGACAGCGATGACGGGACCTCCGCGCGCCCGAACCTCTTCGAGATTGCTCATCACCTTATCAAAGATCGGACCGCCCGAGATGAGAAACACCGAGGGAGTGTGCTCGTCGACCAACGCGATGGGGCCATGCTTCATCTCAGCGGCGGGATAACCTTCGGCGTGAACGTAACTGATCTCTTTGATCTTCAGAGCGCCTTCCAAAGCGACTGGGTAAAGATACTGTCGGCCTAGGTACAACATGTTGTCATAGTCGGCGAAGCGCTCGGCCACACGGCGAACCTGTTCGTGACAATTGAGGGTCTCACGGACCATCGCCGGCAGGGCTTGCAACTCATCGATCATGCGTGCCCCCTGCATCGAGGAGAGATTGCGCATTCGACCAAAATGCAACGCCAACAAGGCGAGGACCGTCACTTGGGAGGTAAACGCCTTGGTGCTGGCGACGCCGATCTCCGGTCCGGCATGGAGGTAAACGCCGCCGTCCGCTTCCCGAGCGATGGTACTGCCCACGACATTGCAAATCGCCAGCGTGGGGTGTCCTTTCCGCTTGCTTTCGCGGAGAGCAGCCAGGGTATCAGCCGTCTCGCCCGACTGCGTGATGGCCAACACGATGGTATCGTGATCGATCGGGGGATTGCGATAGCGAAACTCGCTGGCGTACTCGACTTCGACGGGAATCCGGGCGAATTCCTCGATGAGATATTCGCCGACGAGGCCTGCGTGATAACTCGTGCCGCACCCCGTGAGAATCAGGCGTGACGCGCGGCGGAGCTGGCGGGGCGAGAGATTCAAACCGCCGAAATGGGCCGTTGCCTCGTCCAGGCTCAGCCGGCCGCGCATCGCGTTTTCCACCGTCTCGGGTTGCTCATAGATCTCCTTCAGCATGTAGTGGGGGAAACCATTCAACTCCGCGTCCGCCGCTCGAAGGTCCAAGGGATGGATATCAACCGCGATCATCTCACGTGTCGAATCGAAGACCTGCCAACCGGACGCCGTCGCGGCAACCATTTGTCGATCTTGCAAATAGACCACTCGGTTGCTCCAACCCGCCAAGGCCGACGGATCACTCGCCAAGTAAATTTCGTCCTCCCCGATCCCCAAAACTAAAGGGCTGCCGAGTCGGGCCCCGACCAAAAGACTCGGCTCCGTGGGCGACATGACGACCAAGCCGTAGGTCCCCTTGAGCAAAGGCAGCACGGCCTGCACCGCCTCCATGAGATCGCCCTGCATGTGTTGGGCAATGAGATGAGCAATGACCTCGGTATCAGTATCGCTTTGGAACTCGACCCCTTCTTCCACGAGGCGACGTTTCAGCGGCGCATAATTTTCGATCACGCCGTTGTGGACCACGACGATCGTATTGCCGTTCTCGCCGCCCACATGAGGATGAGCATTGACGTCATTTGCGGGGCCGTGAGTCGCCCATCGGGTATGGGCGATGCCCACCACTCCCGGCGCGGGCTTTTCCTGAACCAACTCAGCCAGGTGCGAGACGCGACCCGCCTTTTTTCGCAAGTGCAACTTCGGACCAGTGATCGTCGCCAACCCCGCGCTGTCATAGCCTCGATATTCCAGGCGTTTCAGGCCATTGATCAAAATGGGGGCTGCTTCGCGATGACCCACGTATCCGACAATGCCACACATTTGCGTCTCCTCGAAAGACTCCCAATCAAGCAAAGGAGGACCGAGGCCTCAAGGCACTCCCCGAACAAAAGCCCGCTCGGCCGCTCCGCCCGTTGCTGGCCTTCGTGATGTCATTTCAACGCTGGGTTCGACGTTCTTGCTTTGGGCCGGCGGTTGCCGACTACAAGTCCACCCGCATGCAACGTCCGGCCTGGCGGAAGCCGATTCGCTCGTAAAACGGCTCCACCTCGGCGCTGCAATCGAGAATGACCTTGTAACATCCGGCAGCTCGAGCCTCTTCGATGACATGTTCCAACAGGCGTCGAGCCAGACCTCGGCCGCGTTTGTCGGGTCGAGTGGCCACGTCCTCGATGTGCCCCACAATGCCCCCACGATGAATGAACTTTTGTTCAACCATCAATGTGGCTGTCGCCGCCACCTGTCCATCCTCGAGCAACACGTAAGTTCGGATATTCGGCAAGCGGTTATCCAAGATCTGCACGGCTTCATCTGCCGTTAAGCCCGTCTCTCGCAACGAATTCAGCGTTTCCAAGAATCCGCTGTCGAAATCGCCCGGTTCCAGCAGCCGAATGACGTGAGTACGATTGGCCGCACCGGCGATCGATTTCACCTGACAGGTCGCCATGAACGGAAGCCCTCGAGCGAACCGCAAGGAAGCGAGCCGCGCTTGCCTCTCTTTGATGCGCACGATTCAGCCGTCGTTCCCGGAACTCGATTCATCCAGCAAATTTGGTCAAACCTTCACCACTCGTCCAACCGTCAACCTTCAACTCGACGAGTTCTCCTCCTCGTTTCCTCGACGAACCGTTGACATGGTTGAACGATCTTTGCCGCTTGGCAAAGAGCCAAATCGAAGTCATGCCGTTGACCAATGCCTCGAAACAAATCCACCTCGATCACGGATCGTCCGCTCTTCACGTCCAAACAGCTTCCCAACCGATGGCAGGAACCGACAAAATACGGTCTCCCAACTCAAGCGCACCGACCAGATCGGGTTTTCCCGCGATTCGTCGCAGAAAGCTCGCAGAGACTTCCCGGTTCCCTGATCGAGTCTTTCTCGGCGACCGACTGTGGTATCACACTTGCCCACGGGTCGGCTAGAGCAATCGCGAGATTCGTTTGTTCGTCACTTGGCGGTGGGAGGACGCCCCCCCAGAATCACCAGCCACCATTCGGTGCCCGGCCGTGCTGACCCACGAGCGATCGACCGTCATCACCACGACGTCTGTTCCGTGGCGGCTCGATTCGACAGTTACCCTCCCGAGTCGCCGGAGTCGACGACGTTCGATAACAGACCACTGCCGTTCGCCACCGACGCTGGTAACTCGTTCCGACATTTGCGGCCTAATATTTTACCCATTTCATCTATTTTTCTTAAAATTCTGGCTTTGCGGATTTTACCAAGACGCTCGGAGTTTTGTCAACAACTGATCCAGCATGTGGCCACGACAGGAATTGCGCGTGACGAAGGAGGGGAACTAATGATATATTTGTCCACAATTTGAGAACTTACTATTGAATTATCGACAATTTATGAACATTTTCGTCAGCGCTGAATTTCTTCGTCGAGTGCCGTATTTTCGGGAAATCGTGCCAGGAGAGGCTCGATCTCGGAGGTTAAGAATTCGTCCACTTGGTTTGGTGCGCGACCCACGAAGGCGACCGGATCAAGAGCGTGGTCCCAGTCGATGCCGCGAAAAGCCGGGTCTGCCTTCAGTCGTTCGAGCAGGTCACTAGATCCGCCTTGTTTGACTTGTGCGGTGACGGCATGGCTATGCCGTCGGATTCGCTCATGCAGATCTTGGCGATCGCCGCCGAGTCGAACGGCTTCCATGAGGATATTTTCGGTGGCGAGGTAGGGGAGAAACTGGGACACCTCGCGGCGAACGATGGCGACGTTCACGATGAGACCGCCCGCGAGGTTCGCGGCGAGCCGGAGGACAGCATCCGCCGCCAAAAAAGCCTGCGGCAGGATCAAGCGACGGATCGCACTGTCGTCCAGGGTCCGCTCCAGCCATTGGGTAGCAGCGGTCTGGCCTGCCAGCGAAGGTAAGCCATCGAGAAAGCGTCCCAGGCTGCACATGCGTTCGGCGCGCATCGGATTGCGCTTATACGCCATCGCGGAGGAACCGACCTGTTCGGCCTCGAACGGTTCGTCGATTTCCTGCCGGTGCGCGAGGAGCCGGAGGTCTGTCCCCCATTTATGAACCGTTTGCCCGAGTCCCCCGAGGCTGGCCAACATTTGGGCGTCCACCTTCCGGGAGTAGGTTTGGCCGGTGACAGGGTAAACGTGCGCGAAACCCATTTTGCGGGCGACAAGTTCGTCGAGCCGGCGAACTCGTTCATGGTCGCCACGGAACAAGGCTAAGAAACTGGCTTGTGTGCCCGTCGTGCCCTTGACCCCGCGAAATTTGAGGGTTTCCAGTCGATATTCGAGTTCGCGAAAATCGAGGAGGAAGTCATACAGCCACAGGCAGGCCCGTTTGCCAATCGTCGTCAACTGAGCGGGCTGGAAATGAGTGAAGCCCAAGGTCGGCTCATCGCGCCAGGTCCGAGCAAAGAGGGCGAGTCGGCGAATGACTCCGACAAGTCGGTCGATCAGGAGCTTCAAACTCTCCCGCATCAAAAGGAGGTCGGCGTTGTCGGTCACGAAGCAGCTCGTCGCACCTAAGTGAATAATGTCGCGAGCTTCGGGGCAGGCGTCGGCGAAGGTGTGGATATGGGCCATCACATCGTGTCGGAATCGCCGTTCGTATTCATCGGCCTTGGACAGGTCGATGTCGTCGAGGTGACGCCGCATGGCATCGAGTTGCTCAGATCGAATGCGGGGTCGGCCATCATCTCCGGTCAGCCCGAGTTCGGCTTGGGATTCGGCCAAGGCGAGCCACAGTCGCCGCCAAGTGGAGAAGCGTCGGACGGGAGACCAGATGCGGGCCATCTCGGGGCTGGCGTAGCGAGAGACGAGAGGGTGATCGACCAGCGGGGTTAGGTTCGACATTGAGGACGGTTCCGGGACGGATCGACTTGTTTTTGCAGTTGGCACAAGCGGTGCGCGATGCACGCTCCGTGCAATCACCACTTCGGCTACAGTCGGCGAAACCACCGCTTCCGTGGGATCGTTGTAGGGGTTCGACCAAAGTTTGGCCGGGACCACCGTGGCGAAATGGTCGATGTTCGGAGGGGACATCCACCGCGAAGGGAATCCGCGGTCCAGGTGACCGCCGGAAAGGAGATCTCCGATGACGCTCAGAAAAGGGCTGACGATGCTGGTCGTCGGCGTGCTGGCGTGGGTGGCTTGGGATGGCACAGCGAGTGTTGCTCGAGCGGCCGACGCCCCCTTGACTCGCTTCCACTACTATCCCTACTACTACTGGCCGCACAACTACTGGCCGACTCAGGGTCCTCGTTGGCCCGAACCGCCGGGTTCACCGTACATGCGCCCGCCAGCCTATATGGCTTACCCGCCGTTCCTCGAACATCGGTGGCGATTCGAGTTGTGGCAGCCGCAACGATACTACCGTGGCTTCCACTTCTGGCTCGACCAGTTCTGACCGAGTGGGCGTCACGACCCGCCGCCATCACCGAGACCGGCCTCCTCACCCCCGGGAGGCCGGTTTTTTTTTCGGAATTGCTCATCCACCAAGATCAATCGCGGTGGACTTTCCGGAAATGGTCAGCGATGACCTCCGGGTGAACGTGCCAGCCACAGTCATCGCACGGGGGAAGGCTTTCGTAACATTCTCGGCAATAGAACGGACCGCCGCGTAGGAACTGTTCAAGTCGAGGTCGATCCTCTTCCGGGAGATCGACGACATTTCGCGGGATAGGTTCGCGGCGATGACAACGGTCGCATTTGCGAAGGTGATGTTTCGCCAAGATCGGTGAGTAGTGTTCGTGCAAGCCGCGGGGCACCGTCCCGGTTCCCTGACACAACGGACACGCCATCCCCAATTGGGCGATGATGGCTTTGCGAATGAACGCACTTTTGTTTTGCAGCTTATTCAAGAAGTCGGCCAACTCTTCTTCGACCTTAAAAGCGACGATTTGGGTCTTCGGAGGCTTGCGAGCCATACGTGCTTCTCGGAATGGCGTATTTTTCCCAATTCTACGCCTTTTGCCCTCATGAGCAACAGGCCCAAGATACTCGCGAACGTCGGCGGGGGTTTGGTCGATCCGGCTTGACGCATTTTTTTGAACTGTCTAAAAGCGGGCCAACTTGCGGCGGGAAGGCCGTCTCAATTGACTCCGGCTTTCCCTTTCAGGAATACCCACCGACCGAATCGGGAGGATCCGCATGCAGAGAAGATGGCAAAAATGGCTCCTGGGAAGCCTCGGGACCTTGTTGGTCGCCGCCCCCACTTGGGCCGGTCTCATTCCCGTCAGCGTCTCCGTTCATCCGGATGCCGGGAACTATCGCTGGACCTACGGCGTCATCGTGACGACCGACTTACGCGTCAATCCCGGTGACTCGTTTACCATTTATGACATCCACGGGCTGATCAGCGGTTCGGCGGCAATGCCCGCTGATTGGTCGGTCAGCGAAGCATTCTCGACGCCACCTCATCCGGGCACCAATCCATTCGATGATCCGATGGTTCCAAATGTGACCTTTACCTATCTGGGCTCAAGCCCCATTGATGGCCAGGCGGGGCTGGGCAATTTCTCGATTATTTCCCTGTACTCCGATGCGGTCGTGGGTGACTTTACCTCGAAGACTGAACGTCAGGTCGATGGCCGCGTCAACTATAACATCACCACCACGGATGTACCTGCTCCTCCGACCGATCCGGACGGCGGCGTGAACGAAACCCCGGAACCAGCCACCCTGGCATTGTTCGGTATCGGCATTCCACTCGCCGCGTTGGCGCGTCGGCTTCAACGTCGGTCGGCGGCCTGACCGCACAACGTCATGGCCCCGTCGGGATTCTTTGGCTCGGGGTCTGCCCGAGCCTTTTTTTCTCGATCGAACTCGGATCGCGATTTGTCCCTGCTCGCCCGATGACCTATGGTTGATTGCCCACGATGAGGTCTCCAAGTTTGGTACGTCAGCCAACGCCATGCCCGCCGTGACCGAGTTCGACGTTTTTGCCCCGCAGTACGATGCAGCTTTAAACCTCGGTTTGTCGCTCACGGGCGAGACGAAAGACTACTTCGCGCGAGGCCGACTGCATTGGCTCGCCCGACGATTGAATCAGTTCGACGAATCACCTTCTTCCGTCGTCGATTTTGGTTGCGGCGTGGGTGACACGACTCCTCACTTTTTCGACATCCTCGGTGTAGGCCGTGTCGTCGGCGTTGACATCTCCTCCGAGTCGATCGCTTTGGCAAGTCAACGCTATGGCTCATCGAGCGCCGAGTTTTTCACCTGCTCGGATTTCGTACCCGACGGGTCGCATGAGTTGGTGTTCACGAACGGGACGTTCCACCACATTCCGCCGAAGGAGCGACTGGCCTCGCTACGATGGATTTCCTCTGTTCTCAAACCTCAGGGTTGGCTCGCTCTTTGGGAAAACAATCCGTGGAATCCCGGCACGCGGTGGATCATGCGGCGAGTGCCTTTCGACCGCGATGCTGAGATGCTTTGGCCGCACCAGGCTCGCCGACTGATTCGCCAAGCCGGCTTCGAGATTGCTGTGACGGATTTCGCATTTGTTTTCCCGAGGGGATTACGATTTCTCCGCCGTTTCGAGCGTCGATTGTGCAAACTCCCCTTGGGCGGCCAGTATCTCATCTTGGCCCGAAAACGCGGCCGAGCGTGACGATCCTGACCGCGAGACGTCCGACTCACGTCGTGCGGCAACCAACGTTAGACGACAGCCGAGACCCTCACGTCTGAGGAAGACACGTCATTCGCGGAAGTCGAGAAAGCGATAGACGGTCATGGTTCCTTTGCCGCGAATCTCGACGGTGCGAGTCTGGACCTGACCGACATTTTCCACTTCGCGCCATGCGTCCGGGCTGAGAGTGATGGTGCCGGGCAGGCCCACGCTTTCCATTCGGGCGGCAATGTTCACGGTGTCGCCCCACAAATCGAAGCTGAATTGTGTTTCGCCGACGACGCCGGCGACCACCGGCCCGACGTGGATGCCGACACGAAGGTCCCACGACGGAAAGTTGGCCTTGGCCGAGGCGATCATCTCCAAGCCACATTCGATCAGAGCGCGAACCGGGTTCTCATGGGGAGTGAGGAGACCCGCCGTCCCCATGAACGAATCGCCAATGGTCTTGATTTTCTGCACGCCATGCCCGCGGGCGATGCGTTCAAAGGCGAGATAATGCCGCTGGAGACTTTCAACAACAATTTCCGGCCAATGACGATGCTGGTCACAATAGGAGGTGAAACCGACGACATCGGCGAAGAGAACCCCCACCTTGTCGTGCCGGCGAGGTCGCACGGTGCTTGTCTCACGCACTTCCGCGACAACCTGGGGGGGAAAAAGAGCATGCAAGAGTTGGTCGATGCGATTCAGGTAGTTCACTTCGCGGTCGCGAAGTCTTTTTTTCTCCAAGCTCGCTCCGATCCGAGCACGGAGCAACAGAGGATCCACCGGTCGAGTGAGATAGTCTTCGGCCCCCCGTGCGATGCAATTGACCACGCTGCGCTGCTCCTCCAGGGATGACACCATAATCACGGGAATATGTTGCCAACGCGGCGACGTTTTCAAACGTTCGAGCAAGCCGAACCCAGACATTCCGGGCATGAGCACATCCAGCAGGATCAAATCGACGGAGCCAGTTTCGAGCAAGCGGAGAGCCGATTCGCCGTCATCGGCGACAACCACACGATGGCCCTGCTGCGTCAAGAGTTCGGTCAGATACTGCCGATTGTAGGGGTTATCATCGACAACCAGAATCTCGCCGCGCTCTTGCGACGCGGGCAATTCGTCCAGCAGCCGCATCAGTTCGGCCAAAGAGACCGAGTCGTCGCTTTCGGTCGAACCCCGTCGGAAGGACGCCAGACGATCGAGCACGGCCACAATGTGGTGGGCAGCTTCTGCCAATCGTTCCAGAATCGAAGCGAAGCGGTCGAGCCGGAGTCGATCGAGTTGCTTTTGCCAAAGGTGCGCGATGCCGATGACATAGGCGGCATGACCACGCAAGTCGTGGCGAAGGGTCCGTTCTTGATCCGGCGTCAGTGATTGGGCCGGGCGAATAAATTTCGGAATGATCTCAAGCAGTTGGTGAGCGCGACGAGCGACATGGTGGGCCGCATCGGCGAATTTCGGCGGGGCGTCGGGGGGGAGGGCTTGCAGCCAGAGATTCGCCGTGCGAGACAACACCTCGGCCGGGGCGGTCAACTCTTGGCGAGTCGCCGCCAGCCAGGCATCAACGACGCGGCCTTGCGGCGCGGTCGTGAAGGTCATGAGGAGCCCCGAGCCAGCAATGTTTGAATCTTGTTTTCCAACCGATCGAAATCGACGGGTTTGGCTTCGTAATCATCGGCGCCCGCATCGATGGCTTGCTTCCGATCGCTAACCGAAGCGTGGGCCGTCAGCGCGATGATCGGAATGTGCCGCGTCCGCGGGTCGGCTCGGAGCCTCCGCATTGCTTCGTAACCGTCCATCAGCGGCATGCCGATGTCCATCAGGATCACATCAGGAAGGTCGGCCTGGGCACGCTCCAAAGCTTCCAATCCGTTCCCGGCGCTCTGGACCACGTGCTCGGAAAGTTCCAGGGTTTGCTGCATCAGGTCCATGAGCATCTCATCATCTTCCACAATCAGGATTCTAGCCATGTTCCTCCTCCGTGCGAGAGATAGCCGGCGAGTGCGGAACATGCCGACGCAGGAAATTCAGCAAATCACCGGGATTGAGGCTTTGCTTGGCGAGGACTTCCGCCACCCAACCGTGCAAGCGAGCACGGTCGTTGTCGTCCAATTCCTTGGCGGTCACGACAATGACGGGGATCTGGTCGCCACCCGGCCGATGGCGCAACTCTTCGAGAAACTCGAAGCCGTTCATCTTGGGCATCAGGAGATCGAGGAGAATGACTGCCGGGTGCTCCTGGTCAATGCTGCGCAACGCTTCTTGGCCGTCGGCCGCCTCATGGACCTGCCAACCGGCCAACCGCAGCGATTGCACCAAGTGCTCGCGTTGAGCGGGATCGTCCTCGACCACGAGAATCTGGGCTGGAGCTTCGGCATACCGCCGAAGGATTTCGCTCAATCGGTTCCAATCGATCGGTTTGGTCAAGTAATCGGCGGCACCCAACGCGTAGCCGCGCTGGCGATCTTCAGCCACGGTCAACATGATGACCGGAATGTCGTGGGTGACTCGGTCGCTTTTCAGGGCGGCGAGCACCGCCCAACCATCCATGTTGGGCATCATGACGTCGAGCGTGATGGCCGCCGGTCGCAGTTCCCGTGCTCGCTGAATCCCTTCCTCGCCCGTCGCCGACGTGTCGACCGTGAACCCTTCGCGTTGCAAAAAGGCTTGAATCATCTCGCGGCTGAGAGGATCGTCGTCGATCACCAAGATCCTGTGGCGGTTGCGCGGCGGGTCAGTCGAAAAAACGGGCGGCGCGCTGACATCTCCAGTATCGACAAACCGATGGGGAAGGCGAACGGTAAACGTCGATCCGACGCCCGGCTCGCTTTGGACAGTGATGGTGCCGCCCATCCGTTCCGCCAAGAGCTTGCTGATTGACAACCCCAATCCGGTTCCACCCTGTTTGCGTGTGGTCGAGTTATCGATCCGGTAGAACGGTTTGAAAAGCCCTTGCATTTGTTCTGGGGTTATGCCGGTGCCGGTGTCCGCGACAGTGAATTCCACCCAGTCGTCGGATCGGCGAGCTTGAAAGCGGACGCAGCCGTTCTCCGTAAACTTCGCCGCATTGCTCAACAGGTTCAGCAAGATTTGCCGCAACCGGGTTTCGTCGGCTCGCATCGATCCGAGGCCGCTTGAGCCAGGCTCACCGAAGTCGCAGATCAGTTGGTTGTTGTTCTTCTTCATCAACGGTTGCGCCATCTCAGCGATGGCCTGACAGAAGGCATGGCCATCAAATTCGCCCAGATGAAGGTGGATCTTCTCACCGGCTGTAATCCGGGCCACATCCAAGAGATCGTTGATCAATGTCAGCAAATACTCGCTGGCCGCGTGGATCTTCTGCAAAGTGGGGATCGGGTTTTCGCGGAGTTTGACGGCTTTGGGATTCAGCAACAGTTCGGTGAAACCTTTGACGGCACTCAACGGGGTCCGTAATTCGTGGCTGATGGTGCGAACGAAGACATCCTTAGCGCGGTTGGCGGCTTGGGCCGCCTCGAGGGCGGCCTCCAACTTCGTCTTGGCCTCTTGCAGTTCCGCGGTCCGCAATCGCACCCGTGCTTCGAGTAATTCATTGAGTTGTCGGATACGCTCTTCGTCTTCGACCCGGCGGGTGACATCGCGAAAAATCCCCGTGATGAGCCGTCGGTCGCCCAACGGAACCTCGCTGAACGCCATTTCCAACCAGAAGGTCGAGCCGTCTTTGCGGCGTCCCTGCTGAACGAGGCTGGGCGAGTTGACCAGTTTCTGGAGCGAGCGCACGGAACCGCCGCTTCCGTCATCGGAAAAGGCGACCAGATCGGAGGACAGGGCCATCAGTTGTTGCACCCGTTGGCCAATGATCTCCTCGGCACGATAGCCGAAGATGCGCTCCGCCGCCTGATTCCACTCCTCGATCACGCCGCGCTCGTTGAAGGTAATGATGCCGTCGGCCGCCGTGCGTAACACCGCCTGCATCCGCGCCAAGGCATCCACCAAGGCCCGATCGCGTTGCCGAATCTGTTCGGCCATGTGGCGGAAGGTTCGCGCCAGCGTGCCGATCTCGCCCGGCGCTTTCAACGGCAAGTCGGTGTCGAAAGCGCCTTCGGCCAGGCGCTGGGCGGCTTGATTGATCCGTTTGAGTGGCCGCGTCAGCCACACTGCCGGAATCAAGGCCAACCAACCGGCCCCCACGCACAACGCGACCGAAATCCACAACACGGAGCGGGTCGATTTGAAGATGTCTTGCGCGATTTCCTCGATCGACGCCGCCACGATCAAATACAACTGCCCATGCTCCGACTCCTCGGTGCCCAGCGGATCCGGGCCTAAGCGCAACGGCACCAAATGGGCGGCAAACGTTCGGCACCGAATGGGGCCCTCCCAATCCTCCATCGCCGGGTAACCCACCGCACGTTCCTGTTCCTCGACGATTCGGCACGCTTC
>CAKZUU010000249.1 GCA_937922175.1 uncultured Gemmataceae bacterium | reverse complement strand
ATGATGTCGTCGGTGACCTCATCGTATTTCGCTCCGCCGATTCCGTGGATGAACACATCCGCCAGGAACAACCGAAGCATCAACGTCGTCAGCAAGGCCCGCGGGTAGACCGCGAAGCCCCAAATGTCGGCGATTCGGCTGGCCAGACACCCCTCGTCGGCGATGGGTCGTCGATCGGTCGCACCGATTCGCCCCTCCCATCGTTGCCCGACCTTGCGTACCCATCCCCGGTAACGCCGTCCCTCTTGAACAAACCAGCAGGGTGCCTCTAACATCCCATCCAACTCGACGAGCTCGGGCACCGGATGCTGACGACTTCGCAACCCATGCCGACGGCGGTAGGCTCGCACTGCTTGGTTATAGATGTCGCGGAACCGGGGCAGATCCCGAAGCAGATCGCTCAAGAACGATCGCGCCTTCTCCTCCCACAGTTGCCGAGCACTGACCTCGTCGTTTCCCGCTCCCCATTCCGTCTCGAACGACCGACGAGCGTGATCAAGGGCGTCGGCCCAGAGCCACCGAGGCGACGGCTTCTCACCGATCTGAGCAGTCAACCGCTGCCAGAACTCGGAGAAAATGGGGCGAAACGGCCAGGTCGATGTCATGTGGGAAAACTGATCCGGGAGGGCACGAAAAAGCTCGTTGTCTCGAATCGTCGCAGCGGCCCAGATGATTTCGCCTTCCCGGTGATCGTAGGGAATTCCTTCCAAGGCGACCTTCGATGCCTCGGCCGCGTAGCGAGGCAACACCAGTGCCCACATCTTGATGACATCGGTGTCGATCGAAACATGCAACGACCGGCCGTTCAGACGCCGGGCGCCCGTGCATGCCACAAAGTGCTTGATCCATACCCCCGGGTGGATCCAGTCGGGTTGATGCCCCGTGACAACCAGAGGCGAATCCGAGGTCGTCCGCCGCCACGCCTGGCGCCACTCGCGCAACGGCTGAGCGAAGACTTCGGCAGCGTGCAGGCGTTGATGGTTGAGCTCACAGAGGCGGTGCAACGAGTCGAGGGGCGGATCGATGAGAAGCCGACCATCTTCATGGGGGGCGACCCATCGATCCCGACGTTTCACAAACAGTTCTCCCACATCGGATACACCACCTCGGGGCCGGTCGCGGTGCCCACGGACAGGGGCATTTCTTCAGCTTCTTCGATGACACGATGATAGTAGGCCAGACGTTCGTCGGCATTGTCGAGCACGCCACCAAACGCCCGTTTCGGGTCAAGATACAACCGTGGCACTCCGATTTCCCTGATCCGCAGTTTCAATCGCGCCGCTTGCACCCACAATTGCAACGGCATCCCCCAGCCCTTCTCCGTGATGTGCAGCCGCTCCAACGCGGACCGTCGATATGCCTTGAAACCGCAGAACGCATCGGTCAAATTCAAGCCGTACCGCTCGTTCAGATAACGGGTGATCGTCGCATTGATTCGTCGGCGATCGTCCGGAGCGGGTGTGTTCTGGTAAAAGTCACGCAGGTATCGGCTCCCGGAGACGATGTCCACTCCGGAGATGGCCTCCAGAAGCACCGGAATCCGCGATGGTTCGTGTTGCCCGTCGCAGTCCATCGTGACAAGGACATCAACTTCCGCTCTCAAGGCCTCGCGAAAGGCGGTCATCAATGCTGCCCCATAACCGCGATTCGTCGCATGCGTCACCGCTCGGATACCCGGTTCATCGGCCAACAGCCGCGGCGTCTCATCCGTCGAACCATCGTCGATCACCAAGATGTTCGGGCTGTAGCGCCGCACCTCCGACAGCACCGAGCGAATGTGAGGTGCCTCGTTAAAGATCGGAATCGCTGTTAACCAATTCATAACGCCCTCTTCATCGGGGATCGTCGGCTGTCTCGATTTTAAGCAAGGAGCAGCAGATGGTCAAAATTTTCCCCAATACCCACTCGTCAACGTCAGGCTCCAGTCTTCGGCTCATCCGCACATTCCTGACTCCCGTCCGAAATCGCTCGCCATCATCGAATCCCTCCTCGACGCTCATACATTCATACCAAGCCGTTCCAGCGAGAGTTGCCGGTGCTTTCTCGACGATCGACGGTGGGAATTCGCTCCTTTGAAGACCAGGGGAGGCTGGCCATGCGGTTCTCGTCCACGAGTTTGCTGGTCGTCGATGCCCAGCAGGGATTCACCGAACTTTGCCCCGACGAGCTACCGGTGCCCGGGGGACTGGACATCGTGCCCGCAGTGAACCAATTGCTGGAGTTGCCTTGGGTTCGCATCGATGCCAGCCAGGATTGGCACCCTCCCGATCATCGCAGCTTCCTCGGCCAACGCGACAATCTCTACCCGCCCCACTGTGTCATCGGTACTCCCGGAGCTGACTTCCTCCCCGGATTGCGGACCGAGCGATTCCAAGCGATCTGGCGCAAAGGCTACCAGCGCGATTTCGAGGCCTACGCTCTCACCGCGCAACATCCAGCTTTTCCTTCCATGTTGCGGACGCAGGGCATCGACACCGTGGTGATCTGCGGCATCGCCACGAACATCTGCTGTTTCTTCGCAGCAAGGGATTTGCGGCACGCCGGCTTCGATGTTGCCCTGGTTGAAGATGCCAGTGCCGGCATCGATGTCCCGGCCGCGGGGCTTTTCCAGGAAACAACGAAGCGTGAGGGCCAACGGCTCGGGATTCGTTATCTAACACTCGCGCAACTTCTGACACAGGTCAATTCTTGAGTCCGGCATCGAGTCAGCGAGCATTTCGCGATCAGTGCGACACCCCCTCTCATGAACCGAGCTACATGTGTTTTGACTTGTCCCGCGGCCGACAAACACTAAGAATGTGGAAAAGCGGAGGCGTAGCTCAGCCGGTAGAGCAACGGACTTTTAATCCGTGGGTCCTGGGTTCGAGTCCCAGCGCCTTCATTAAATCAGTAATCAACGACGACTTCTGTGAACTCGATTCGGCGGGGGGGGCGCCAGCGACGTCGTTCCGCTGGCGCCGCCGTCAATGCTTCGGGCCGGTCCAGTTTGCGCGGCCCGTGCAACCCGCGTGGCGAGGACAAAAAAGATCGCCAGAGACGTCCGACGACGGTTCATATTCACCAGACGCGGTCGCGATCTCCCATTCGTCTGGCGAGTGGCCCTGAGTCAAGTCAAAGTGCGAGTCAATCACAACCCAGTTGGTTCCTCCGGCCGCTGCTTCGTTGCGTCGCTCGGCAACCATTAGCATTACGACCACGTTCAAGAGCCCGCGAAGTAGCATCAAAGACACGATCTGGTATAAACAAAACATAACGCAGCAATCACGCCCCAAACGATGAGGGTGGTCAAACAAGAATCATCGCCATTGAC
>CAKZUU010000248.1 GCA_937922175.1 uncultured Gemmataceae bacterium | reverse complement strand
GTCGGCGAAACAACGTAGCCAAAACTGCGCCGTTTCGCCAGAGCATTCGGCCATTAGCCCAACATTCGACCGAGACGTGCGTTCCTTCGCCGTTTTCTCTCCGTCGCGCGATCGATTGCCCGCCACCAACTCTTCCAGTTTCGCCACTCTGCCGAGTTTTCCGACAAATATGCCCGCAAAAAACGTAAACGATCGGTTCTCGTGCACGTCGGCGCACCTGGAAAACTGGCATTCAACCGCGCGAGATTCTGATGTCGACGCGCAGGTGACATGCGTATCGGCCGCCAAGCCCCCGCAAGATCAATGATCCACGGAATTTCTCGTCCTCTCTCGTCGGGCCCCCACAGGAGGTTGTTGGCTTTCAAATCGCGGTGAGCCCAGCCGCAAAGATGCAACGTCCGAATCAATCGAGCGACGCTCGCGATCTGCTCTCTTCGTCGTCGAAGACAGAACGTTGGAACCGTCTGGTTGACAGGCGTGGCCGATGCCAGATACTCCGTCAACAAGATAGACCCACGCCCATCCCACGATCGGTACAGCAACAATGGCCGGGGTGTTGGCAATAGACAATCGCGGAACCGATGGCCATTCACCCAGGCACGAAGATCCGGCGGGGGAAAAAGCGTGGATAAGAGTTGGCGCCAGCGGCCACGGCCACGGATCCATTTCACGATGACCGATCTCTCCTCCCCCGAAACACGGACTTTGTGGACGGCGACCCAAGAGCTTGCCGAACATTTCAGCACCGCTGCGGAGCAGGTCGGCGGACTCGGGCCGCACCAGTCGACGACCGCCTCGATCCAGGGAAAGTCTGTGACTCGGTAAATTTCAGCCTTCTCGAGAAATCGATGTTCGAACCGCCGATTCGTCTTCAGGCAACGCGACGCCCATTTTCGCCACAACTGGCGATTCCCGGCTTCCGCTCGCGACTCGATTTGGCGAACGAAATCGCGCGGTACGCTCCAACCCGGTTGCAACCGAGTGCGTTCCTCCAAGTAAGCTCGCCAACAGCGGTAGCGATCGGTGCGCTGCGTGCGCCGGATAAACCAGCGATTCAACAACGCCAAATTACGGGCGGTTTCTCGGACACTGAGAGGCGAACCCCATCGGGCCTTGTTGAAGTCCAACAACCACCAAGCGCGAGATGCATCCGGCCGATTCTGCACCAAGATGTTGCCGGGGTGAAGATCGTCATGACGCAGGCCGGAGAAGTGAATGCGAGCGAGGAAGCGGCCTACGTCACGGGCGAGCTCATGGCGAATTCCGGCATCATCCCAGGTCTGGTTTTCAAGAAGCTGGAGAAAGGTCGATGAGTCGGGGCAGGTTTCGGTGAGCAGATAACTTGATCCATCTGGTGCCACGCCAAAGCCGAGAGAGCGAGGGGCGGGAACCTGATGGTGTGCCGCCTGCCGTAGCCGCTGGTATTCTCGTTGCGCAGCCGAAGGGCGAAGCAGCCTGTCGATTCGGCCGAGGATCCCGTCGCGCCGGTGGAAACATTTGAGGTGCAGATCGCGCCCATGGAGACGGAGGCGAACAACAGATCGGCCTGACCCGCGCTTGACAAGCACGGCTTCCCCGTCGAAACAACTCTGCCCGATGACCGACTCCAGTGTTCGCAGCGTCTCTTGCCAATCCCGAGAAAATCCGGTCCAGCGCACATCGTCGAGCATGAAGAGCCTCACTGCGTCAGGCGGCCGTGCGCTCCGTGACAGCCTGGGGATCCAGCAAGAGCGTCCGCCAGGCAGCGTGCATCGCGTCGATGGAAAAATGCCGCTCGACCAATTGCCGACCCGTTTCGCCCATGCGTCGGCGCAGAGACGGGTCACGCATCAAACGTCGCGTGGCCTCGATCCAATCGTGGGGGGAATCGCAATGATAGCCTGTTTCGCCGTCGCCCACGATTTCCCGCTGAACGCCCACCGGGTTCGCCAACACTGGCAGACCCGCCGCCATGAATTGCAGCAGTTTCAAGCCGCATTTTCCGCGACTCCAGTCATCGTCGGGTAACCAGGAAATGCCGATGTCGGCGCTCGCCAGGATTTTCGCCTCCGTGGTCGGACTCCAAGGGTGAAATTCGACTTGGAGTTCTGACAACTGGATCGTCCGATCGCAAATCAGGACTAGCCGTGCTCCCGGGCAGGCTCGCCCCAGAGCATCGAGGATATGGGTGATTCGCTCAAGGCCTTGAAGGGTGCTCGATGAACCGATCCACGCAAATCGAGGCGGTCGTCCTTCGCGCTGATGGCGGGCGGGCCGATAACGGCTTGGATCGACGCAGGTTGGGATGACGCGGACGCGGTCCGGAGAGGTGAAACGTGCTGCTTGCTCGGCAAGGAAGCGATTGCCGGCGACAACATGATCCGCTGCGCGAATCATCGACCGAAAGCGTCGCAACCGCCGATTCGAGGTTAACCCTCGGGGCGAATACGAGTCGCGAAGCCAGATCGCGTCATCGAAGTCGAAGAGAAGTCGGCGACACCGCCGGCGAAGAATCGTCAAAGGCCAACGGCCCAACAATCGCCGCTGCACGAGGACGCTTTCTCGGCTGAAGCTGCGGGCAAAAAAGCTCGGTCCAGCGGATCGGTAGTCGATTCGCCCGCCGACGACCGAGATCATCGATTCCAGCGGTCGGACTCGATAACGGCAACAAACGTGGTCGTAGCTCTCCACAATCGCCGTCAGGTGCACGTTCCCCTCCTTGGGAGACGACCTCAGCGGGAAAATTCAGCGCCGTCGCATCATGGCTTGGCGAATCGTGCGATCCGCTTCGCGTTTCTTGGTTGCTTCCCGTTTATCGTGTTGTTGCTTGCCGCGGGCGACGGCCAGTTCGACCTTGGCGAGGCCGCGACGAAAATACAATCGCAGAGGAACCAAGGTGAAGCCCCGTTGCGCGGCTTTGCCGGCGAATCGTGCGATCTCATGGCGGTGCAACAAGAGCTTCCGTGGGCGCTTCGGCCGATGATTCAACCGGTTGCCCATCGAGTATTCCGGAATCTCGGCATTGATCAACCATACTTCGCCATCTTCCAATTTCGCATAGGCGTCTTCGAGACTCGCCATCCCCTCGCGCAAGCTCTTCACCTCGGTGCCGCACAACACCAGCCCGCATTCCAATTTGTCGACGATCTCGTAGTCGAATGAGGCCCGTTTATTCCGGCAAACGACCTGGATGTCCTCCTCTGGCTTGCCTTGGGGTTTCGTCTTGGCCATGAAATCACATCCCATTCGACGGCTGATGCTCCTATGGTAACAACAGGACCATCCACGGTAAACGCCACGTCGATTTCCTTAAACGGGCCCGACATGTGCCGTTATGTCATTCTCGAGCATGACCATCCCCATTTGCACTGGGATTTGATGGTCGAATGGGGTGACCGATTGAAAACGTGGCGACTGTCCGCACCTCCGGGTGAAAGGGAAACCATTTCAGCGGAAGCTCTTCAAGATCATCGTTTGATGTATCTGGACTACGAGGGACCCGTCAGCGGCGGTCGAGGCCAGGTCACGCGATGGGATGAGGGAAGCGTCGTGGCGAGGTCAGATGGCGATGTTTGGACGTTTGCCGTCCAGGGACGTCGCCTGCGGGGGGTGATCCGCTTGACGGCAACAACCGAGCATGGTCTGGTTTGCATTTACTCCGAGGCCGCGTCAGAACGATGAAGATTCATCGACACCGCCGATCCCCAACCGAACGGTTCGGTTGATCGACCGCCGATATGGATTTTCTGGTCGAGCAGTTCCAGTTGCTCCAGAACGATGGTGGGGTTCGGCTGATCCGGTTGGAGCCGCACGAGCGCTACCGGGTTTCGGCCGTGGCGGTACCAAGTGACCTCGGCTTTCCAAACCGAGGCGTTCTCGGCGATCCGCTCAGCGATTGACTGGACGGCCAAGGGGATGACTCCGGCGCGAACGTCGAGAACCTCCACGGCGAGCAGGTTGACCTCTTGCGCGACGAGCCAAATTTTCAGATCAACGGTGACCAGGGTGCTCCAAAAACCGCGGCCGTAGCGAAACACCAGACGGAGACGGTCTGGCTCGATCGAGACGCGAGGTGAGTGAATCCCTTCGGGCAGATGGAACGGCTGAACGCGAGTAAATTCGTCGGCGAGGTAACTGTTGATTTGCTCCGAAGTGAAGGTTTCGGACCATTGTTCTTCCCCATTGCCCACGGCGTCGACGAGATGGCGGAAGCGCTTCGTGAACTCGGCAGAAAATTCCCGACGCTGGACGCCCTCGGGGGGCTGGATACGGCGAAAACCATCTGGTTCGATTCTCAGAAGAACGCCGACCGCAAGAAGGATCACGGCGAGCAGGGAAAAGACGATCAATCCGTTGCGCAGTTTCTGCCGGTAACGCATCCGCACGCCTCAAGCGAGAAGGGAAATGATCCTGCCGGGCGCGATCGCCAAGATGTGAGGGGGGACATTAACACCAAGTGGCGGGTCGGTCAATGCCGGATTTCTCCCTCGGCTGCATCGAGTCTCCCGAGGGGCCGCCGATCGTCACAATCCAGCGATCCAGGTGCCGATCTGATACGTGATGAGAGCGGCAAGATACGCCAAAGCGGTCATGTAGACGAAGGTGAAAGTCGGCCAAGCCCAGCCGCCCGTTTCCCGCCGAATCACCGCCAGAGTCGAAGCGCATTGACAGCACAACGCAAAAAAGACCATGATCGACAGAGCCGTCGGTATCGTAAAGACGGGACGTGACGGATCATCTTCCCAGACTGCCTCGCGCAGCGCAAGACCGAGATTCGTCGCGCCCCAGTCTCCGGCCTGCTCCGTCGCCGAGGCATCAACAGCGCCGACGTTGTACACGATTCCAAGAGTGCCGACCACGACCTCTCGGGCCGGAAAACTTGCGAGAACCGCCATCCCGATTCGCCAGTCCCACCCGAGAGGTCGGACGATCGGCTCAATCAGACGACCGGCGCGACCCAGCCAACTTTGCCGCCGCCATTGGCCGTCGATTTGGTTTTTCGTGCTTTCAATCCGTTCAAGTTCGAGTTGAAGTCGCGGTCGATTCAGCTCATCCTCGCGGAGACGCCGTTCGAGTCCCGCCATCTGACGGTCCAGTTCCGCGACTTGTTGGTCAAAGCTGTCACCTTTGTCCCCACCGCGCGGGAAATATAAGGCGGCCCAAACCAAAACCATCGTGGCCAGGATCACCGTACCGGCACGACGGACAAACGACCAGCCCGCGTCAAACACCCGCCGAAGAACCATTTTCAACGACGGCCAACGATAGTTTGGCATCTCCATCACGAAGATCGGCCTCTCGCCGCGAAGCAATGTTCGCTTGAGCAGAAGAGCGACGAGCGGGGCCGTGACAAATCCAATCAGATACATCACAAATAAGACAGCCCCCGCGAGCCAAGCCGGTCGGCCCGGTCGAATCAACGTACCGATCAACAGTAGGTACACCGGCAAGCGAGCAGAGCAACTCATCAAGGGCGCGACCAAGATCGTCGCGAGGCGATCCCTTCGGTTCTCGATGACGCGTGTGGCCATGATCCCCGGTACGGCACAGGCCAACGACGACAACATGGGGATAAACGACTTGCCGCTCAGCCCACATTGAGCCATCAATCGATCCATCAAGAATGCGGCTCGCGCCATATAGCCGCAATCCTCCAGGATGGCCAAAAACGCGAAAAGAATCATGATCTGCGGGAGAAAGACAAGAACGCTGCCCACTCCCGCCACCACGCCGTCGACCAGGAGACTCTGCAAAACCCCCTCGGGCAGAAGTTCCGCGATCCGATCCCCCACCGTGGACACGCCATGATCCACCAAGTCCATCAGAGGGCCTGCCCAACTATAAATCGCCTGAAACAGGAAGAACATCACCACCAGGAAAAAGATCGTCCCCCACACCCGATGGGTCAGCAGCCGGTCGATCCGGTCCGTCCAAGAGGTCGGCCGCTGCGACGGACGACGGATACAACCCGCGAGCATTTGCCGCAGCCACGTGAATCGTACTCGCGCCTCGATCAAAGGGACGGCACAGCCCGCCTCTTCTAGCCGCTGCCGCGCCTCACGCAGAACTTGAGCTCGTTGCCCGCGGAGCGCGCCATCCAAGAATCGGCTCTGGGCCGAACCATCGACGTCGAGCAACACACGCCGAACGAGAAAATCGGGAAGCGAGGCGTCGACATGCGCCAAATGTTGAACTTCCGTTTCGAAGGCTTCAGGGAAATTCGGCCGCACTTGGGGCGCGGGCCTGTGCACAGCGGCCAGAAGCTCGCTCCTGAGCCGGTCCAGACCTTTTCCTCGGTTGGCTTGGATGGGAACCACCGGCAATCCCAACCGTTCCTGCAGCTGCGGGATATCGATGACGATTCCCTGCTTTTCGGCCACGTCCATCATGTTGAGCGCGATAACAACCGGCAGGCCGAGTTCCATCAGTTGCGTCGTCAAATAGAGATGTCGCTCGAGGTTCGAGGCGTCGACGATCGACAGGACGACGTCGGGGGGCCGCTCCCCAGGGACGAGTCCGAGGAGCAAATCGACGGCGATCATCTCATCCGGGCTACGGGCGGCCAAACTGTAGGTGCCGGGCAAATCGATCAATTCCAGCACGACCCCATCGACGGTCGTGCGCCCCTTTTTCATCTCGACCGTGACGCCGGGATAGTTGCCGACCCGTTGCCGCAGGCCCGACAAAGCATTGAACAGAGTGGACTTCCCCGTGTTCGGGTTGCCGACCAGCGCTACAACAATCATGCGATCGTGCATGGTGGGAAGTCAGGGTGCCGCGGCGAGTCCGTCGGACACGCGGACGGCGGCGGCTTCTCGTCGGCGAAGGCTCATCCGATTCGCCCCACAACGAATTTCGATTGGATCCCCCATCGGCGCGATAGCGAGCACTTCAATCACTTCGCCCTCAAGCAACCCCATCTCGAAAATTCGTTGCATGATCGCTGGATCGCCCTCGATTGCGATCACCGTTGCTCGCTGGCCAACTCGCAGGTCATTGAGGGAGGGCATCATGTTTACGAAGCAGGGCGCACGAAGATACGAGCGCATTCATCGACACGAAGGCACAGTCGGCATTCACCCACCTTCAGGACGCACGGACTACCCGAAGCAACAACTTCAACTCGGTTGCCGTGGCGAATACCCAACTCTGCCATGCGCCCGATCCAATCCGGTTTTCCTTGGACCTGTTCGATGACCCCGCTCTCGCCGGAGGCCATAAGCTCTAAAGGCATCAGCATTTATGCAGATCGCTCCAGGGTCGAAGCTCTAATTGAGATTTAGTCTCAATTAAGATTATGGCGATCGTGAAACAAGAGTCAAGATAAGAAGGCGGAAAAATCGACAGAGCGATCCATGCAACTTGCGATTTGGCCGCCGCCTTTCCTCCAACGAGGAGCGAGAAGCATGGAGCATGGCGAGATAAGACTGTGAAGCCCGAGCGGGTTAACGGAGTTGGGTTATTTTGTGTGAATCGCCCAGATGAGAAACAGAGAGGCCACGGTTTCCGAACAAATTGCAAAAAGCGTCGGATCGTTCTCATCCGCGTTACTTGTCTTGCCGATACAAACGTCAGAGGCAATCGAGAGGTTCCGCCCCGGAAGACTGATCCGAGGCGGTGGACAGCCCGCCCCTGCATGCGCGCTTTGCAGAGGCGACCTACGTCGACGAGGAAGACATGAACCACCTGCGCATGATGCTCGCCGCGGTGCTGGCCTTCGGTGGGGCCGGTGCAATTCGGGCGCAGACCCCCCCGCCGTCCGGGGCCTTCCCGTCTGCTAATGTGTTATTGCAACCCTCCGCCGAACCGACCATCGTCATCGGTGACAGCGCGTCACCGAACGTGCCGCGGATGTGGTTTTACTGGGGCGTCGGCATGCAGTGGGTAAACCCCTCGCCTTATCCGTCGCCCTTGGTCACGACCAGTGCCCCGGCCGACCAGGGGATTCTCGGTAATCCGACCACCACCATCCTGCTCGGCCAGACGACCGTCGATTACGGCCGCTTCGGCTTCTTCACCTTCAGCAGCGGCGCGTGGATCAATCCGGAGCGCACCGTGGGCACAGAAGGATCATCGACCTGGTCCGAGCAGCGAGCCCGCAGCGCCTACTTCGCCTCTGATGCGTTGGGTACTCCGGGCTTGTATCGCCCGGTGATTGATGCTGCCACCCAGCTCGAAACGTCGATGTTCATCGCCGACCCCGGAAACATCGCGGGTGAGTTCGTGTTCGAGACTCGGATGCGGGTCAACAATTCGGACGCGAACCTCCTGCTGAACTGTTATCGCGATGAGACCCGCTCGATCACCGCGATGGTTGGCTACCGAATCGCTTACATGCGGGAAGAGATGCGGCTGCTGCAATCCTCGACCGCCCTGTTCGATGGTGCTCTCAGCCTTTTGGGCAACCCGGTATTGGCTGGTGAAACCCTCACGATTCGCGATCGAATCGAAACCGTGAATCGGATCTATGCCGGTCAGGTCGGCTTGCGGCTGGAACGATACTTCGGTCGCTTGTACCTTGCCGGCACCGGTAAGCTCGGCATCGGCTGGTCGAACCAGCGAATCTTCGGGGATGGCCGTACCACTCTAGAACCCGATCTTCTGACCGTGGCAGGCGGCGGTGTGGTGCAGCAAAGCTTCCCGTACCGCAATCAACTTGAAGAATTCATCTTCATCCCCGAGGTGGGCGCGACCGTTCGCTTCCAACTGCTGCGTCGGCTGCACGTCACCGCCTCATACAACTTCACCTGGTTCAGCAGCGTCTCCCGACCGGGCAGCTACATCGATCGTGTGATCGAGATGACGCAGGTGCCGACGTCGGCAAGTTATACCGGAGTGATCGGGACCCGACCGAAGTTTGTCGAGAGCGATCACGACATGTACTTACACGGCTTTCATGCCGGGCTGACCTGGATCTACTGAGAGGGCCCTCGCCCTTACAGTCCTAAGACGTCGAACATGGTGTACCGACCCGGGGGCCGACCCGCGAGATACTTCGCGGCTTGCAAGGCCCCCCGAGCATAAGCATCTCGACTGTGGGCCCGGTGAACCAATTCCATCGTCTCACCCAACGTGCTGAAAAGAATCGTGTGCTCGCCCACATTGTCACCAGCGCGAATCGCGTGCATCCCGATTTCCCCGGCCGGACGCTGCCCAATGAGTCCTTCACGACCGTGGCGGAGACGGGTCTGCCCTTGGATCTTTTGGATGATCTCGGCGAAATGTAGGGCCGTTCCGCTCGGAGCGTCTTTCTTGAATCGATGGTGCCGTTCGATGATCTCCACGTCGTAATCGCGGCCCTTGAGTAACTCCGCTGCCCATTGCGTCAGTTTGAACAGGACATTGACGACCAGGCTCATGTTCGGAGCCACAAGAACCGCGGTCTCGTGAGCCGCCGACTCAATTTCGGCACGTTGCTCGGGCGAGTGACCGGTGGTGGCGACGACGATTGGCAAGCGACGAATGACGCAATCGCGGAGGATGTTCAGAGTGCCCTCGGGCTGCGAAAAATCGACCACCACATCGACGCGCGTGCTGAGGGGCAGCTGCGAGGAGATCGCTACACCGAGCCGACTTCCACCGGCCACCTCACCCGCATCTTTCCCCAAACCGGGATGTCCCGGGGCCTCCAGCGCCGCACACAATGAAAACTCATGGTCCTCTCGAGCCAAGGCGATCAACCGTTGTCCCATTCGGCCGCAAGCGCCGTTGATTGCGAGGTTCGTTTTCATCGAGCGTAGACCTCAATCGCTTGGATGATCTCGGCGAGTTCATTCCGGACTTGGACGGCCCGATTCGCAAAATTGGCCCGACGCACCCCTCGCCGGCCCAACATCTCGTCGAACGTCTTTGGGTCGGAACTGTGATAGGCTACGGTCGCGTTCGGATCTTTCAATTGATGACCCGTCAGAACGCAAACGACCCGCTCGTCCGAGTCGACGACGCCCTCCAAGCGGAGCCGACGCAAACCCGCGACAGCCGCCGCCGACGCCGGTTCGCAACCGAGTCCGCCGGAACCCACTTTCGCTTTGGCATCAACAATTTCCTGATCGGTCACTTCACGAGCCAAACCGCCGCACGTCGCCAGAGCGCGGAGTGCCTTGGGAAGGTTGACGGGACGATTGATCTCGATGGCACTGGCAATGGTCGCCGCTCGGACATTCTCTCCGTCCAAGGCCCGGTAATGTGCCGAAAGTTTCTCACGATCCCAACGGCCCGACTCCCACCTCAGACCATGGCGTTGCGTCAAATGGAAAAAGGTATTCGCGCCGGCGGCATTGATCACGGCCAGTCGCGGCACGCGCTTGATGAGGCCGAGATGATGAAGCTCGCCGAACGCTTTTCCAAAGCTGCTGACATTCCCGAGGTTCCCACCAGGGACGACAACCCAATCCGGCACCTCCCAGCCGAGAGCTTCCAAGATGCGGTACATAATGGTCTTCTGCCCTTCGAGGCGAAATGGATTGATGCTGTTCACCAAGTAAATGCCCAGTTTCCCCGCGACTTCCTGCACCCGGGCCATCGCATCGTCGAAATCCCCCGCAATCTGAATCGTGAGCGCGCCGTGATCCAGCGCCTGCGCCAACTTGCCGTACGCGATTTTGCCGCTGCCAATGAAAATGATCGCGCGCATGGCTCCGGTCGCGGAGCAATAGACGGCCAACGAGGCGCTCGTGTTGCCCGTGCTGGCGCAAGCGGCCCGTTTCGCCCCCACGATCCGAGCATGTGTGAACGCTGCCGTCATCCCGTTGTCCTTGAAACTGCCCGAGGGATTCATCCCCTCGTACTGCAAAAAGACTCTGCCCGGCTTCATCCCGGTGTAGGTGGCGACGGCGTCAGCACACTGAAGAATCGTCTGCCCCTCACCAATCGTCACGACGCACTCCGGCGGGGCGAACGGTAAAAGTTCACGAAACCGCCACACCCCGCTATAGCAGAGGGGATCCGTTCGCCGCGACCACTTTTGCTCGACGAACTTCCATGAGGTCGGCGGACGAAGTCGGTCCCAATCGTAGGCAACGTCCATCAAATCGCCGCAACGAGGACAGCGGAACGACGTGTCCTTCACGTCGAGCACGCCGTCGCAGTTTGGATCGATGCAACGTTGATAGACCGCGTCGTCCATGGCGACCATATTGAATGTCTCGGTTTGCCGTCAGTTTACGACACGGCGTGGGTGAACGCTAGCGAGCATCACGAGATTCCAATTCGCGTCTCCAGCGACTTGTCGGTGAGGTCGAATCCAAGATGAAGCAAAACCGCCCCGGGATCCTTCGCTTGCGGGAAGGAACGTCGTGAAGACTCCTTCGATGACTCGCGATGTCCGCAGAATGTTTAGGCGGCTTGAACAGCGTCGAGAGTCTTGATCATGTCGAAACCTTCGCTCATCAGATCGCGGATCTTGTTTGGGGCGTACCTTGGCCTTTTCGCCAAGACGATAACATCGGCGAGCCCCTCGACCGTCAGACCTGGGTGTTGCTCAAACCACTCCAAGACAGGCGGTTGGAACAATTGTCGGATGGCGTTCTCATCTGGGCCACGAAGAAGATACCGAGAGGAGAAAGCCGGGTGGCTCTCGAAGTCGATATCTTGAACGCCGAAAACGCTCCCAATCTTGTGAAAGAGGTTTTCCACCGCAACGGAAAATTGCGGGAAGTCCCATCCCGGGCGGCACGCCACGAAAATCGAATAGTTCCAATGCCTTTGATGCTTGCCACTACCGGTAACGTACTTGTAATCGAAAATGCTAATTTCCAGGTCGCGGGTCGAGCCGCGCATCAGGTTGGTCATTTCCCGGGAATGGCCCAGATTGAACAACTCAAACCTGGCCAACCTTTGACTCAGTCCCGCATCACCTCTGGGGAGAAACTCAAACGCCAATTCCTCGGCGACACGGGCGAGAGCCTCGGTCCGTTTTTTCTCCATGTAGTGGCCGACGAGGGCAATGACGATGACCAAACCGAGCATGCCCAAAACAACAGCGGTAACGCCGATACAATTCATGAAGGGCCCCCTCGACCGCCGGGTCAAACCTAGTCGATTCCCGGTGGTCGGTCAAGGGAGAGCAATGTATCCGTCGGGATGTCAGTCACTCCAGGGTTCGGTCACCGTCGAATACGGGGAGAAGTCCGAAGTTCGGCCATTCTCGAGCCGCAACCAAACACCGTCTTTCCACAACAAAACGCACTCTTCCCCATCACGCCAGACAGTAACATAAGGTCCGACACACGAGATGATGGACCAACCCAGGGTCGTGAGTTGAGCGAAATCCGGATCGGCCTTCGTGGATAAAGTGCGAGTCATGGTCGGCTCCTCCTCAGGACCTTGCCACCTATCTGAATACCAATTCATGCTAAAGCATACCCAGTCAGATTGACAAGAGAATCTTTCGCCACGGACGTCCGCCTCCGATACGCCGTTCCCCGCCGTGAGGGAAATCGCTGTTTTTCCGGCTCGATGACGAACGCTGACGCGGGACGCAGCCCTTTGATTCTCATTGTTTCGCACGGAATCGGACCGTAGACTAATTGCACCTGAGGCGGGTCGTTGTTTCATCAAGTCGTCGGATGCCGGGAGGTTCAGGAATGCGACGTGCTCAAATCTTGCTGGCGCTGTTCGTCTTTTGCGCGTTGATTATTGGTGGAGTCGTCATGGCGGTGCCGGCGACTCGCTTCCTCGTTTTGGGAACGATTCGTCAGGAGAACTTCCACAACGACCGTCCGGTTAGTCACTGGGAGTATCTGCTCAACGACGAGAACGAGGAAGTCCGGCGGGAGGCAGCGTTCAGCTTGGGCGCGATGGGTGCCGACTCACGGAAGGCCGCCCCGGCACTGGGACGGGCACTCAAAGACCGGTCGGAGATCGTGCGAATCAATGCGTCGCTGGCACTATCGAAAATGGGTGAAGCGGCCGAGGCGGCGGTGCCCGCTTTGGCCAATGCGCTTAGAGACGAAAACCCTCAGGTGCGAATGAACGCCGCCATGGCACTGATCCAGCTCAAGGAGAAAGCCGCCCCCGCGGTGGACGCGCTCCTGCAAGCCTTGGACGACGAGAAGAACCGCGAGGTGGTTTTTTCCTTCGCGAGCAGTGTCCGGCAGCGGTGCGCCATCGCGTTGGGTCGAATTGGCGAACCGGCAAAGAAGGCGATTCCCGCTTTGGTGGAGATGTTGCAAGACCCTCATGGCGGAGCGCGTGCCGAAGCCGCCATCGCCTTGGGCCGATTGGCTCCCGACTCGAAAATCGCCATCCCTCATTTGCAGAAACTTTTGAACGACGAGGAAGAGCGAGTGCGCCAAGCCGCGGAAAAGGCGTTGGACACCCTCGGCGCGGAGAAGAAACTGCCCATGTCCGACAACTAATCGGGGAGTGGATCCAACCCTCGGCTTAGTAAGCGGAACGGCATCTCCTCGAACCCCCAGCGCCAGTACGCGGCCTGCGCCGCGGTGTTGTGTCGCTCAACGTACAGGCGCAGCCCCACGACATTCTCTCGCTCGTGCGCCAACTTGACGACGTGAGCCAACAGGGCGCGAAAAACCCCTCGGCGTCGATACGCTTCCTTGACGTACACGCTCTGCAACCACCAGATCCACCCGTCACGCCAGTCGCTCCACTCGTAGGTCAGCATCAGCTGTCCGGCAACGTCGTCGTCGATTTCCGCCACAAGGTAAAAGCCCTTCGTGACGTCGGCGAGCAATCGGCCGATTCCCCGTCGGACCACGTCGGGATCGAGTTGTTTGCCTTCCGTCTCCCAAGCGAGTCGAAGGTTGAAGTCGAGAAGGTTAAGGAGATCGGACTCACGAGCCAATCGGACGACGAGTGACATTGTTGCCTCATGGGAGAAAAAACGTAACTTAATGGACCTGAAGTCTTCTCGAGGTAGTCGCCGTGGAATTGTCGAAGTTTATCCGAGACATACCGGACTTCCCCAAACCCGGAATTATGTTCAAGGACATTACACCGTTACTTGCCGATCCCTCGGCCTTCGCCGAGGCGATCCGCCAGTTCACCGAACATTATCAGGCCATGTCGATGGACGCCATCGCCGCTGCGGAAGCTCGGGGGTTCTTGTTTGCAGCACCATTAGCTCTGCAATTGCGAAAACCCTTGGTGCCGCTACGCAAACCCGGGAAGTTGCCCTACCGGACGTACAGTTTGAAATACGATTTGGAGTACGGGGAAGCCGAATTACAGATGCACACGGACGGTGTCCCGCGGGGCGCCCGTGTACTCCTCATCGATGACGTGCTGGCGACGGGCGGCACGATGCTGGCCGGAGCGCAGTTGGTCGAACAGGCAGGGGGAACGGTCGTGAGTTGCGGTTTTCTGGTCGAGTTGAGTTTTCTCAACGGCCGAGATAAGCTCCGACCGCGAGACGTGTTCAGCCTGTTGCAATTTCGTTGATGCCCGGCTTGAGTTCAGGGAATCCGTGAACCGAACATGATCGAATTTGATAAAGCGGGCGGTCTGGTGCCGGTCATTGCCCAAGACGACGAAACGGGCCAGGTGCTGATGCTGGCTTGGATGAACCGAGAGGCGTTCGAGGAGACGGTTCGTACAGGTCGCGCCGTGTATTGGTCTCGTAGCCGAGGTCGATTGTGGCGCAAAGGCGAAGAAAGCGGGAACGTTCAGGAAGTGCGGCAGATCCTGGTCGATTGTGACGGAGACACGATTCTCTTGCGCGTGCGGCAAATTGGGGGCGCTGCCTGCCACGAGGGATATCCGAGTTGCTTCTTCCGTCGTCTCGAAGAAGGGAGTTGGCGCGAGGTCGGCAAGCGAGTTTTTGATCCGAAGGATGTCTATCGGCGATGACCTCTCGAATCTTGAAATTAGGGCTGCCCGCAGGGAGTTTGCAAGAAGCGACGGCAAGGCTCTTTGCCGCCGCCGGCTACAAGCTTTCATTCACGACCCGCAGTTATTACCCGAGCATCGACGACCCCGAAATCGAGTGCACTCTGGTCCGAGCGCAAGAAATGCCCCGGTATGTTCAGGACGGCTCGTTCGATTGTGGGCTGACAGGGCACGACTGGGTGCAAGAGAATGGAGCCGATGTCGAGGAACTTGCCGAGCTCGTGTTTAGCAAAGCAAGCCGTCGCCCCGTCCGCTGGGTGCTGGCCGTTCCCAACGATTCTCCCATCCGTGAAGTGAAAGACCTCGAGGGGAAGCGGATCGCCACAGAAATCGTGAACTTGACCCGCCGTTGGCTCTCCTCCCAGGGAGTGACGGCAACGGTCGAGTTCAGTTGGGGGGCGACGGAAGTAAAGCCACCTCGGCTTGCCGACGCGATCGTTGAGGCCACGGAGACGGGTAGTTCCCTGCGCGCCAACAATCTCCGCATTGTCGCCGAGGTGTTGCAGAGCACAACGCGGTTCATCGCCAACCGGTCGGCAGCGAAGGATCCGTGGAAACGGCAAAAAATGGATGATCTGATCTTGATGCTTCGCGGGGCGATGGCCGCGGAAGGGCAAGTCGGTTTGATGATGAACGTTCGTCGGGTCGATCTCCCCGCCGTGATCGCGATTCTGCCTGCCCTGAAGAAACCTACCATCGCCTCCTTGTCCGACGAAGACTGGGTAGCCGTCAACACCGTCTTGGACGAAGACACTGTCCGTCACATCGTGCCCAGTTTGAAGAAAGCAGGAGCGAGCGGGATCGTTGAATATCCGTTGAATAAGATCATCGACTGATCGACGGGGCGGTCCCAACGTCGGCTTCTTCATTGAGGGACGACGCGTGAGTCAAAAGACCTGGGGTGGGCGATTCGAGACCAGCACTGACCGGCGGGTGGAGGAGTTTACCGAATCGATCTCGTTTGACCGGCGGTTGTATTCCCACGACATCAAAGCCAGTCAGGCTCATGCCGCCATGCTCGCGGAGATCGGCCTGATCACAGCCGCGGAAGCGCAACAACTGCACTCCGCCCTGGAAGCCATCGAGGAGGAGATTCGACTTGGCCAATTCGTCTTTTCGACGGCGCAGGAGGACATCCATACCCATATTGAACAGGCCTTGATCCAACGGCTTGGCGACCTGGGCCGGAAATTGCACACCGGACGCAGCCGCAACGATCAAGTCGTGACCGATCTGAAGTTATGGCTTCGCGATGCTGCCGCCGAGACCGACCGCCTGTTACTCACGTTGCAGAAAGCGTATTTGGGCGCCGCCCGCCGTTATCATGACCTGATCCTGCCCGGCTACACGCATCTCCAACGAGCCCAGCCTGTCCTCGCATCGCACTATTTTCTGGCCTACGTCGAAAAGTTCCAACGAGATCGAGAGCGGATCGCGTCGGCTCAACGACGAGCCGACACTCTCCCCTTGGGGACGGCCGCTCTCGCGGGAACATCGATTCCGGTCAATCGCGACCGCGTCCGAGTTTTGCTCGGCTTCGGCTCTCTGGCCCGAAATAGCCTGGATGTCTCCAGCGATCGCGACTTCGTCCTCGATTATGTCTACGCCCTGACGATGATTGCCTTGCACCTGAGCGGCTGGGCGGAAGAATGGGTGATCTGGTCGACAACGGAATTTGGCTTTCTCGACTTGCCCGACGCCTTCTGCACCGGGTCGAGTATCATGCCGCAGAAGAAAAACCCGGACGTGTTGGAGTTGACCCGAGCACGAGCGGGACGGGCTGTCGGCGCGCTGTCGCAGTTGTTGGTGTTGGTGAAGGGGCTGCCGCTGGCGTACAACCGTGATTTGCAGGAAGACAAATTGGCGCTGTTTGCGGCCCATGACAGTGTCACCGCATCGCTCGATTTGGCCGCTCCCATCGTGGAGGGTGCTCGTTTCCGACGTGATGTCATCGAAGCCCGCTTGGAAGACGGCTTCCTCGATGCGACCACCCTGATGGAAGCGATGGTACTCCATGGGTTGCCCATGCGGTCGGCACACGAAGCAGTTGGGAGACTCGTTCGCCTCTGTGAACAGAGACGCTGTCGATTACGCGACCTTCGACCTGAGGAATTCGATCAATTCGCCCCGGGATTTAGTGGCAAGGTGTACGGCGTGCTCGGCGTGAAAAACGCTCTCGCTGCCTTTCGCAGCAGCGGTTCCACCGCGCCGGAGGAGGTCGACCGACAGCTGAATTATTGGGAACAACGTTTGAACGCCTGATTCGATCCCTCCGAGATTGATCGCTCAAGGGCCTGCCAACTCCTGCCGCGTGCCGACCCGACTGACAACCTTGTTCGCCCTTGTCACCGGAAGAGTGTCAATATGGACCATTTTCATTACCGCGATCGCGCATTGTACTGTGAAGGCGTCGCCGTGGAGGACCTCGCGACCGAGTATGGCACTCCGCTATACGTTTACAGTCAAGCGACGATGTTACATCACCTGCGGCAAATCCAGACGGCCTTCGCCGATGCTCAACCTCTGATCTGCTATAGCCTGAAAACCAACGGAAACATTCACATCGGTCGATTGATGGCCGAGCACGGTGCCGGCTTCGACGTCACCTCTGGCGGCGAACTCTACCGAGCTTTGGCGTCCGGCGGCAGCGGCGACAAGATTGTGTTCGCCGGAGTCGGTAAAACCGACGACGAGATTCGCAAGGCGTTGGAAGTGGGGATCCGCTTCTTCAACGTCGAGAGCGAAGAGGAGCTTGCCAACATCGCGGCCATCGCTCGCCAGCACGGCCGAAAAGCTCAAGTGGCCCTTCGAGTCAACCCCGACCTTCCGCCCAAAACCCACGTCAAAACCGATACCAGCGTGAAAGGCGTGAAATTCGGTTTGGACATCGAAACTGTCGTCGAAGTCGCCGGCCAATACGTCAACCATCCCCACGTGGAGATCGTGGGTTTACACATGCACCTCGGCTCTCCGATTCTGTCGACGGATCCGTATCGACAGGGATCGGCGAAAGCGGTCGATCTCATCAAGAAACTTCGTCATCAAGGCCACACCATCACTTATCTGAACATGGGGGGCGGGTTCGGCATCCATTATCGCAAGCAAGAGGCTTTACCAGCGGCAGCATTCGCCGAGGTTTTGGTACCGGCGGCGAAACAGAGCGGCTGCCAATTGGTCCTGGAACCCGGCCGCTTCATCGTCGGGAATGCCGGCATTCTGGTCAGCCGCGTCCTTTATACGAAATCCACCGGCGGAAAGCGTTATGTGATTCAAGACGCTGCCATGAACGATCTGATCCGACCGACCCTCTACGAATCGTTTCATCGGATATGGCCGGTGCGACCAGCTCCCGGCTTCCCGACTCCCCCTTCCGATTACGAGGCGGACATCCCCAACGCCGTTCGCTGCGATGTGGTCGGCCCCGTGTGCGAATCGGGCGACTTCCTGGCGCGAGATCGCTGTCTGCCCCCCCTCAGGCGCGGCGATCTTTTGGCAACCTTTAGCGCCGGTGCTTACGGAATGTCGATGAGTTCCAATTATAACGGTCGTCCGAGGGCGGCGGAGGTCTTGATCGACGGACGCCGTCACCGCCTGATCCGTCGACGGGAAACTTACGAAGATTTGGTCCGTCCCGAGCGAGAGGTGCCCACATGATGTGGTAAAATGGTCGCGAAGCGTTCACATTCCGCCCTCGGGGAGGCTAGGGAAAGCGGCTCCCGCGGATTCCGTTTCGGAGATGCTCGTCGTGTCGCCACGCCGTGTCCGCCTGTTGTTCCTGACGACGATCGTTGTTTTGTCCGGCTCGGTGAGCGCCCAGGCTCCACGAACAGAGTTGGAACAGCTTCGCCGACCGAAAACTGTTCCCGCCCTGTGGCGCGCCATCGAATCCGAAATTGTTTTAGGGAAACTCGACACCGCCGCCGCCTACATCAAAGAGCTTCTCGCCTTAGAGCCGTCCGACAAGGATCTGGTCGCTCTGGAGGAGCAATTCGGCATCGGTGCGTTCCTCGATCTGAATCGTGTGCCACGATGGTCAACCAACGATGCCGTTGATCAAGAAGCCAAAAAAAACGTGCAAAATCTGATCAACCGCGTGACCGCCGCGGTGCGAACCCTTCGTTCCGACCCCGAACGAATCCAGCGGTTTATTCGCAATTTGACGGCGACTCCGGAAGAACGCGATTATGCATTGATCGAATTGCGAAAATCGGGATCGTCGGCGATGCCGTTTTTGATCGGCTCTCTGGTCAACGCAGAAATCGCCGAGCGTCGGGCAATACAGCGTGCGTTGGCTTTCCTCGATCAAGAGACGATCCCAGCCTTGCTGGCATCGTTCGACATCCCGAATCCGGTGACGCGCGTCGAACTGCTCGATGCGTTGGCCGCCCGCGACGACCTGATCCAATTGTCGAGTCGCTCGACGACGGATCCACGACCCACATTGTGGAAACTCTCGGCGGGCGACGACCTTGCCGCCTCTAAAGCGAAGAACCTGCTTTCGGCCTTGACGGAAATTCCCCTCGCCCATTTGCCTCCGCCGAGCGCCGAGTTGGCGAAGATCGCGGAAGACATCTACCAACATCGCAGCACGTTCGCCAAGGAAGGCCCCCAGCTCCAAATCTGGATGTGGAAGGACAACCGTCTCACGTCACGTCAGGCGACGCCGAGCGATACGGAGGAATATTTCGGTCTCCGCTACGCCCGCTGGGCCATCGAGCTCGATCCGAAGAACGACGCCGCGTGGACGACTTATTACAGCCTTGCCGCGGAAAAGGCGCAGGCACGCGGCGGAGTCGGTCAGCCGTTGGCCAAAACCTCCCCTGACGTCCATCAAATGATCTCGTTGGCACCGCCTCGGCTGCTCTACCGCATGTTGGATCGCGCCTTAGCGGAGAATCATCCCTTGGTCGCGCTGGCGGCCCTGCAAGTCATCGGCGAGCGTGGGGAGGTTCGTGACGCCGGTCGCTTTGAGGGGCTTCTGAAGGCTCTGCACAGTCAAGACCGCCGGTTGCAGTTGGAGGCAGCCGACACGCTGATTCGCTTGCCCAGCCCGATCGGCTCCCAGCAGTCCAATCGAGTTGTTGAGGTTTATCGCCGTGCGTTGGCCGGAGAGAACGGCGCTTCGACAGCCAGTCGACGACCCCGCGTTTTGATTGCCGAACCTGATGAGCTTCGGGCGAAACTCCTTTCGGAAGTCGCTGAGGAAGCGGGTTGGTCGGCGATCGTAGTGCCGACCGGCCGCGACGGTCTCCGTCGGCTGGCGGCCGCTTCCGACATTGACAGCATTTGGGTCAGTGCGCAGATCGTCTACCCGACGTTGCCTGATGTGCTGGCCCAAGCTCGGGCCGATTACCGATACGGGAAGCTGCCGTTGGTGGTTTATGTGCCGCTGGACGTGACCCGTGGACGGCTCCCGGAAATCCGGGAACTCCTCGATCGTCTGGACGAAGATTCACGCGGTTGGCTGATCGACCGAACGAACCTGAGTGCGGCGGCTCGCGCTACTCGTGACGCCGATGGGAGTCCGAAAGATGCCCCTTCGCTTCAGCGCCTGCTTGAAATCGATCGAAGTCGGTATCCCATTCGAGTCGAACTACGGTACGATGCTTTAAAGCTTTCGGGCAATCGACAGCAGGTCCTCCAAGAGTGGCTTGATGAACTCAGTCGCCGCCACCCCATCATCCGACAAATCACATCACGCCGCCAACGGATCCTAATCTCCATCACGAAAACGGACGAGGGATTGAATCGACGACTCGATGCGCTCGCCGCCGATCTGGCTGAGGCGAAGGTCCAGCGAATCTCCGATTCCGTGTTCGTTATCGAACTGCCGTCAGCCGATCTGCCGAATCGTCTGTCCGAGCGGCTGGCGCGATTATTACGCGACTACGCCAGCGAAATTATTGACGATTACACCACTCGCCGGCTCAATGTGGAGCGCGAAATCGCCACCACAATCGTGCTCACCCTGGATGACAAACCGGTGACCGGGCCGACGAGAAATGGAAACAGTCTTCGCCCGGATCAACCGGGGGTCGCGACGACGGTTTCATTCGACGCCGAGTTCGAGCGAGACAAGCTCCGCCGAACTCTCTCTCCCACGCAGGAGTCGCGCCTCGAGTCGCTCGTGACCAAATATCGGAACACGTTGCTCGTCGCTGAACCACTCACCACCTCGGAGTTTCTGGCCGCGACCAAATCGTTCGACCAATCGGCAGGGCTGATGGCGATGCCATTGTCCGAGGCGGAAGTCAAAGATTGCCGACGCCGGGCGATGGATGCGTTTCACCAAATGGCATTGGGAGCAATCCCTGGTTACGACATCCGCCCCGCCTCTGACGAGATCGTGCAAGCGATCAATTCCGACGATTTGGCATCGCTCGCCATTGAAACGGCGAGTCGACTTCCCGCCAAAGAAGTGCAGTTTGCGTTGGCCCGGGTGGTCTTGGATAGCCAGAGACCCGTCGAGGTGCGACGATCGGCGGCCAGACACCTTGTCCGCCAAATTCAACACCTCGGGGTGACCTCGCTGAGCAGCCAGCAAATTGTCGCTCTTGTTCGCCAACTCGATGATGAAACCGACGCGGAAGTCAAAGCGGGCATCGGTTCGATTTTGGGCGCGTTGCCAGATGACCGCATCCTGAGCAGCCTGGAGGATTCGCAATCGCAACAGGCGTGGATGCTGCGAGCACTGAATTATCGGCCTCCTTCGGCCGAACCGATGGCCGCGCCGATGAAGGAACCGGAACGCGAGAACCCATAATTCTTGAAGGTTCACCAAGGACGCCGGGGGCATTGATCCGCCTTTGCTTTGCTGGTTGGTGAACCCCACGAGGCGGGACGATTTTGGATTTTTCCGCGCAAGATGGGGGCTGGTCCGTATTCCAAGATCAGACGGTTCCTACTGAAACGCGGAGTCCAACGTATGTCGACCGAGATCTGGTCCCTTGCGGAATTGACGTCGCGTTTTCTGGATCAGCAAAGTGCGGCAAGAAGGTCGGGTTTCGCGGAGTCTCCGTCGTATGACGTCGAGCCGCATGATTCGTTTGCCGGAACCGTCGCCGATCCGCGATCCGCATGGTCAGACGCCTTGGCCGCTTTGTCGTTTTTGACCGATTCGCCAACGAGAGTCTCAATAACCGCCCCACCGGGTTGGGTGGCACTTTCCGCGATTCGATTTCCAATCGTCGCTGTGCCGTTCGCGTGCGGTCATTTTCCGCAGATGGTTCGGGATCTACCGGCCCTCATTCGTCGTGAGCCGAACAGGCTCGCGGATGCACCGATCGACTTCACCGAACGGAATTTGTTGGTCAATTGGATCGAATCCGCAGTTGCCGCAGGTCGTCACCCCGAGTCGGTCGTGGGGTTCGGATTGTGTCGCGTCATGGGGGACAATGCCCTGGCGGAACGACTAGCGACGCGGATTGCCTCCCAAGTGCCGGCCGAAGGGCGCCTCGCTTGGCAAAACGAAGAGGCGGCATTTGCGTGGAGCCAGGGAAAATACGAAGAAGCGAATAGGATCTGGGCATCGCTGTCCAACCGCCCACCGATCGTCTTCAATCGAGGTCTCGCAGCTCTATTTTCTGGACGAATGGAGGAGGCTCGCCAGCATTTCGCGACCCTCCGCGGAGAGATTCCCGAAGAATCGTGTTGGCGGCAACTTGCCGAATTGTACCTCGCGTTGTCCTGGCTGTGAGAAATTCGGTTGGTGCTGAATCAGTGACTTCCCGCGGTCGATGATCGTCCACGGTTATCTTGTCCACTTCTCATCCGCCCATAGAAAACATCACTGCGCGACCGGAGGGGTCGGCATTTGTTCGATGGTAGCCAGGAGCTTTGGGAAATGGCAGAACCACCACTTCCAACAGGTTACGTGACTCAGACGCGCTCCAATCTGTCGGTGACTCGACTCTTCGGACTCGGCCTGACACCTGGGAAGTTACGCGGCCTCCAGCGGATCAGCAACGCAAATGGAACGCTGACGATGGTGGCAACCGATCAAAACAGCGCGATGATCGGTCTGATCCAAGAAGCTCGTGGCGACAAATCGTATTCGCCGACCTATGACGAGATGGTCGACGCCAAGTGCGAGTTGGCCGCCAGCATGGCACCGCACGCCAGCGGTATCCTCATAGACGCCTATTTCGGAGCTCTCAGCGCCGTGGCAAGTTGGAGTCTGCCCCCCCGCTGCGGCATGTTGGTCCGAATCGAGAAGTCCGGTGCCAAGTTTACGAGTGGTCCGGCCAAGGACCTTCCCATGGCCGACTACGAGGAAGGACTGACCGTCGGGAAAATCAAGCGCATGGGCGCCGATGCGGTGAAATTGCTCGCTCCTTTTGAGCCGAGTCAACACGACTCAGCCGAACACCAGATGGCATTCGTGAAGGAAATCTACGAGGAATGCCAACGACATGACATCCTCATGGTGCTTGAACCCGTCGCGATGGAATTTGTGAAGAGCCGCGATCCGTCAGGCAAATCCATCAAGGAGAGCAAAAAGGCGAAGGACGGGGACCATTACGTCATTCGCAAGCCGCACACCGTGATCGAGACGGCGAAATATCTCTCGCCGTTCTGCGACGTTTATAAAGCGGAATTTCCAGGCACGATGGGCTACGACGATAATCGTCACGCGGAGAATCTGCGAGCCTTGAACGAAGCCTGCGCGAAGCCCTGGGTGCTGCTCAGTGCCGGCGTGGATTATGAGCAGTTTCGGAAGCAAGTCGAGCTGGCGGTCGCTGCCGGGGCCAGCGGGATTCTCGGTGGTCGAGCGTTCTGGAAGGAATATTTTGCGGAGAAGAAAAAAAGTGCCGAAGCCGGTGCCAAGTACCTGCGAGAAGTGTGTGCCGAGCGAGTCCGCGAGATCAACTCGATCGTTCAAGAACGGGCGACTCCTTGGTTCCGTCGCTACGGACTGACGATGGAACAACTGCGGTCAACCCGAACAGCCGAGGGTTGGCACAAGCGGTACGGGGGAACGATGGGACGAGGTTCGGCCAGCGTCTTCCGTGGCGACGAAACGTATTGATCGGACGTGCTCCATCATTCTGGGGTGTCGTGGGAGGTACTCCAATCCTCCCTCGACGCTCCTCGTCGGTTGTTTCTTCCCGGTTTTTTGGCTTCCCTCTCTTTTTTCCTTTCCCAGTCGCGCCGCTCGCCCACTTCGCCTTGAATCCTCGAGACGAGAAGGTTATTCTTCGCACGCTGTACGATGAGTCGCGAGATTCTGGCAAGGGACCGGGGCCTCGGCCATGACGCGAGCCATTGTCGCAGGGGATCGGCTTCGACTGAGGATCGCTCAGCGAGTGCTTCAAGACGAGGCATCGGCTCTTCGTGTGGTGGCCGATCGTTTGGACAAAGAATTTTTAAAGCTTGTCAACGGTCTCGCAACCACACCGGGTCGAATTATCGTCACCGGGATCGGGAAGTCCGCAGATGTGGCGCGCAAAATGGTCGCGACACTGAATTCCACGGGAACCCGATCGTTGTTTCTTGACGCGTCCGCGGCGCTTCACGGGGATTTAGGTGCCGTTGCTAACGATGACTCGTTGTTGTTTCTGTCGCACAGCGGAGAGAGTGTCGAGCTCCTGCGCCTGCTGGACGCCGTCGGATTCGTTGGTCGGACCACGTTTGCCATCACCAGTCGGAAAGAATCGACGTTGGCGCGGCGGGTCGATGTGTATTTTGCGTATGGCCCGGTTTCGGAGGCCGATCCTCTGGGATTGGCACCCAGCAGCAGCACGACGGTGATGATGGCCCTGGGAGACGCCATCGCTTTCACGCTGGCCCACGAACGTGGTTTTACGGCGCGGGACTTTGCCCAGTTTCACCCCGCGGGCAATTTGGGGATGCGGCTTACCCCCGTTTCGGCTGTTATGCGTCGTGGCGACGATCTGCGTTTGGCCCCGGTCGATGGTAGCATTCGCGAAGTCCTTGTCAGGGCGGCGCGTCCTGGGCGACGGTCAGGCGCGATTCTTCTGGTCGATACCGAGGGTCGCCTTCGGGGGCTGTTTACCGATAGCGATCTTGCCCGGCTGGTGGAGCAGGGAGTCGACGTTGCCACCTGTCCGATCCGCGAGGCGATGAGCGCCGATCCGATAACCATCTCTGGCCACGCCAACCTGGCTGAAGCCGTGTCCATCCTCTCCCAGCACAAAATCAGCGAACTTCCGGTCATCGATGATCTTGGATGCCCCGTCGGTTTGATCGACATTACCGACGTAGTGGGTTTTTCAGGGGCAAATGCCCAAAGCTCGCGTCATGCCGCTTGAGGCTCGGACCCTCGTCGAGCGTTGCCGCCTCATCGACGCTCTCGTTCTGGACGTGGACGGTACACTCACGGATGGTCGAATCATTTACAACGACGATGGAACCGAGAGCAAACAGTTTCACGTGCGTGATGGATCGGGGTTGAAGTTCTGGACGATGATGGGTAAACGCTCAGCGATTGTCACAGGGCGTCGCTCGGAGATTGTGTCGCGTCGCGCCGGAGAACTGGGGATCGCCTGGGTGTATCAGGGGGTGACTCGAAAGGATTCGATCTGGCCCGAGTTGCTGTCCGCCTGGGGATGTTCCGGGGAGCGCGTCGCGGTCGTGGGCGACGATCTGCCCGATCTGGCCCTGTTTCGGCAGGCGGGCTTGCGAGTTGCAGTGGCCGATGCGGTTCCCGAAGTTCGTCGCGCCTCGGATTACGTCACGCGATCTCCCGGCGGATACGGTGCGGTTCGTGAA
>CAKZUU010000247.1 GCA_937922175.1 uncultured Gemmataceae bacterium | reverse complement strand
TTTCGTGTTACTCTCGATCACATTGGGCGTGACGACGTATCTCGGCTTTGATGGACAATCCGAGTTGGAGCAGAAAGCCAGTGCCGCCGCTCAAGACAAGAAGAAAGCGGAAGATGCCGCCGCCGAGGCTCGCGCTCAGCGCTTGGCCTGTCAGATCATGATGGGAATCGCGGATGCACCCCGTGCGGAAGAACTGGGCGCCGTCAATTCCAATCCGGCTTTCCAGGCGGAATTGAGCAAAATCAATGCGCAGTTCAGCAGCGTCGGCGTTGGCTGGGATCCGAAGACACAGGCACCCCCAGAGTCGATTCTGGTCGTCATGAAAAAGTTGAAAGAGGCGAAAGAGACGGCCGAATCGAACATGCGGCAAGCATTGGCCGATGCCCAGAAAGCCAACACCGATTATCAGGGGAAAGCCGCCAGTGAAGAAGCGAAAACGAAACAGGCTCAGGCGGAAGCCGCCAAGGCGGCGAAAATTGCGACCGATGCCCAGAAAGCCGAGCAGGATGCGAAATCGTTCGCCGTCGCCGACATCAATAAACTGCGAAACGATCTGAAATCGGCGCGCGAGAAGGCGGACGAGGAGATCGCGACTTTGAACGTCGCCAAAAAACGCTTGGAAGATAGCTTGGAAGGAGCCAAGGTTACGATCGACAAACTCAAAGCGGATCAGGACGCTCGCCGCGTCAGCATCCTTCTCACTGACCTGAAGCATGGTCAGGTCACCCGGGTTGACGCCGCCACCGACTCGGCCTTCGTGAACCTCGGCTCGGCCGACTTCGTCCGGCCCGGGATGTCCTTCAGCGTCCTCCAGGCCTTCGACCGCTCGCAATTCAGCATCGAGCAACCATTACCCAAAAAAGCCAGCATCACGATCACCCAAGTGCTTGGACCGAAACTTTCCCGGGCCACCATCCAATACTCCGACGACGTCAACCCGACAAAGGATCCTGTCCGCGCTGGTGACGCCCTGTACAAACCCGGCTGGAAACCCGGAACTCCCGCACGGTGGGCGCTCGTCGGGCATTTCGACCTTAACGGCTTGGGACGGGATGAGACATTGGTCCTAATTGAACGATTGAAGCAACAGGGGGTTGCCGTCGTCGCTTACCTTGACCTCAATACTCTCGAAACGAAAGGCGATCTGGATCACTCGGTAGACTATGTGGTCGTGGGCAACCGACCGACGCGTCAGACGGCTCAGGTGATCGGTGAAGAGCGAAAAGAGGCCATCGAAAAAGCGATCAACGATTTTGTGGTGAAGGCTCAAAGCATGGGAATTCAGGTCATCCAGCACCGCATCTTTCTGCCCCTGTTCGGCATCGATCTGCCGCGGCGAGAAGCGCTCCCGACCTTCGTCGGTGGAGGAGGGGCTGACAAAGCGGAGAAAAAAGACGATACCGACGGCCGCTAGTCGCTCGAATAAAACGACGCTAGTTCTCGACGATCAACGCCCGTTTCCCATCGTCCGCGAAACGCAAGGATGGTCGGGGCACGGGCGGTTGGTCATTTTGGCTCCCGGTCGGCCCGACCGGCACCCGGCTCCCACAGAACGTCGCTCTTACCCCCGTCATTCGCTACCCGCGCTAGGACGAACAGGAGGTCCGACAAACGGTTGAGATAAACCAAAACCTGTGGGTTCACGGGCTCCGTTCGCATTAAGGTGACCACCGACCGCTCGGCTCGCCGGCAAACGGTGCGAGCCAAATGCAGCCACCCGGCCGCTACGGCCCCCCCCGGCAACACGAAACTGTTCAGCGGTTTCAACGTCGCATTTGCTTGGTCAATCCACCCTTCCAGCCTTTCCACCTGATCGGCCGTGACTCGCAAAACCGTCGGCGGCGAACTTGACAGGGGTAAGCACAGGTCGGCACCCAAATCGAACAGATCATTCTGAATCTGCTGCAAACTGAGTCGAAACGGAGAATCCGGGCAAGTGGCGAGGAATAATCCCAGGACCGCGTTCAACTCGTCGATCTCGCCGTAAGCGGTCACGCGGAAATGATCTTTCGCGACGCGGCTCCCATCACCCAACGACGTCTCGCCTTGATCGCCCGTTTTCGTGTAGATACGTGAAAGTGTGACCATTCGGCACCTGAGTCGACAAAAAAATCAAAAGTTGGCCAAGTCCGATAACCGATATCCCCCTCTGAACCGACATCATCATCGTTGAGAGAATCTCCGGCAAGGCCGGGCAGTTCGACGAAGGGGGTAGCGGATGGCCAGGTGGCAAAAAATGCTGTGGGTGGGCGCGATGCTGGCCCCGCTGGGCCTGATGGGATGCATCCCCTCCCAACCTTGGGTTACGGAGCGGATGGAGGAAAAGTATCTCTACAAAAACGATTGGCGCTCACCCGTGATGCCGCCGATCCGAGATGGTTTCCCACCGCCATTGTGCGTCGACGAGCCTTCCGAGGGCGAAGTCCTTCGAGCTTTGCCGCGCGTCACCCGAGGGGTTCCGTTCATCTACGAGGAGTTCCGCGACGACATCGAAATCGTGTGCGAAAAGATCGTGGATAAGATCGACCCGCCCCGATACTACCCGTTGGTCGGACCGGCTCAACTGCATCATTGCCATTGGAAATGCACCGTTTACTACACCGAAACGATCATGTCGGCCCAGCCGTTCCCGGTGAAACTCAAACGCCGACGGGTCGAGGTCGTCTACATTGACAAGGACCACGTGCATCAGTATGTCGGTCATGACCCCGACGTGCAGCAGCAGATCACGCGAGAGCACACCCAATACTGATCTGTCCACCAGCCATCACCCGCCCGGCGGTCGGATCGCATGACGTGGTCCGGCCGCCGAACCGCTTTCTTCCGCACTTCCGTCGCTTCCCTTAATTCCGTGCTAAACTGGGGTGTCAGACCTTTTCGCACGAACCGGACGCCCCTCCCCGGTCGATCGTGCCCTGGGAGAATTGACCATGCCGCCGACGAAACCCCGCCACGCCGGGGTCCATGCCCCGACGCCTTTACCTTGCGAAACGAGCTTGTCTCAAGCGGTCGACTCGGCGCATCCGTCGGCATTTCGTTTGGCGATCGCCTTTCCCTCCCCCATCTCCTGCCGAACTACCGCCTTAGTCCGTGTTGGTCTGGAACCCGTCGCCCCCACTCACGACTTCCTCGACATCGACCGCGCTCCCCCTCCTGAGCCGGTGTCGATTCGATTGAGTGTTCCGGCCGCTCTGGTCGCCCCCGAGGAGATCAGGCTTCAGCCCTCGATCAGCGCGCGAGCCGAAGCCGAGTTCCGGGTGACGCCGCTCATCCCCGGCCACTTGCCGTGTCGTGCCGAAGTCCAACGAGGAGATACCTCGACTTCCATCGATGTGGAATTGCGAAGTCAGGGGGTCGCTCTTCCGTGGCTGATCGCAATCCTGACCCTCCTCGGACCGGTCATCCTGCACGGACTGGCCCAAAATGGCGCCCGTCTCCCCGGTTGGGTGCAACAACAAACGCTGGCGTGGCTTCCCCAACAGACTTGGAGCGAACCGGCATCGCGTCAGTTCGCTCACCTGGTGGACAAAGCGGTAGCACTGATCCGCGAGTATCGCCTGAGTTTTTACGTTTTCGTGGCCTTGGCGGTGGCCACGCTCGGCGTCCTGTTGCTGCGTTGGCCGAGATCGATATGCCGCTGGAGCGAGCCGTTTTTGCTGGCATCGTCGGCGGGACCCAAACCGCAAAATCCATTGAGCAACTTTCTCACCCCCGTGTCCCTTCCGGACGTGAATCCGTTTTCATCTTCGGGCCACGGGGCGAAGTGACCTTTGGGGCCGTCGCAAGAGATGGCAGTTCACTAGATCCGGTCGCGGAAAAGCGGAGAAACGGCGTCAAATCCTCGACATTCTGCAAAGGTGCCCATTTCCGATGGAAGAAGGCTCGCCCTGCCTCCTCGC